>CAXTCN010000016.1:0-64262 GCA_964242575.1 uncultured Acetobacteraceae bacterium
GGCCAGAGCGGCGGACCTTCATTGTAGGGTGCTGATTTCAAACTGAGACACTACCCGACAGCGACTTTCCGGCACTCGTTTCCGGTCTGTCGCACGCAAGAGCAAGTGCAGGAACTCGGCCGTGTCGCGCTCAAGATTGAGCATCTTGCGCGTGCGGTCTTGCTGGCCGGCATCGTTATCGCGCCCAAGTCCCTCTAAGCTCGTCAGTACAGCCCGTGCTGCCTCCGTCATCCCGATCACAGGCATCGACCCTCCGGCGCTGCGGCTCTCGCTACCCTATGCATCGACACTGAAGCGGGGTGTTCCCGGCCGCAAGCAGGCTTGCAGAGGGCGCGCATCCCAACGACAATCCGAAAGCAAAGAAGCTGCCCGGCTGCAAAGATCGGCCGGCCCGCAAGGAGGAAAAACATGGATGGAACGTCTGCAGTAGGGCCAGCTCCAGCCGCGGCAGTTCAGCAACCCTGGTACAGGGTGCTGTACATCCAGGTCCTGATCGCCATAGTATTGGGCATTGTGCTGGGTTATGCAGCGCCCGAAGTCGGCAAGTCCATGAAGTGGCTTGGCGACGCTTTCATCGCGCTTATAAAGATGATGATCGCCCCGATAATATTCTGCACAATCGTACATGGCATTTCGTCCATGGGAGACCTCAAGAAAGTCGGCCGGGTTGGGCTGAAAGCGCTGATCTACTTCGAGGTTGTTTCCTCTCTGGCGCTGCTCACGGGCGTCATCGTGGGTGAGATCGTTAAGCCCGGAGCCGGGTTCGGCGCGGACCCGAAGACGCTCGATCCGACAGCGGTGGCGGGTTACGCCAGCGCGGCGGCCAAGGACAGCACCGTGGGCCATATCCTGGCCCTGATCCCAAAAAGCTTCTTCGACGCCCTGGCCGGGGGCGACCTGCTGCAGGTGTTGCTGATCTCGATCCTGACCGGAGTGGTCATTGCAGGGCTTGGGGAAAAGGCCGCAGCAGTAAGCCACGTCATCGACACGATGGGGCAAATCTTCTTCAGGATCATCGGTTTGGTGGTCAAGCTGGCACCAATCGGAGCGTTCGGGGCCATGGCCTTCACCATTGGGCAATATGGCGTCGGGAAGCTTGGCAACCTTGTCGGCCTGATTGCCACTTTTTACCTGACTAGCCTGCTGTTCGTGTTCATTGTTCTTGGAAGCATTGCCAGGTTCACTGGGTTCTCAATCCTGCGTTTCATCGTTTACATCAAAGACGAGCTTCTGATTGTGCTCGGCACCTCGTCGTCCGAGACGGTATTGCCGCAAATGATGCTCAAGATGGAGGGTTTGGGGGCATCCAAGCCCGTGGTGGGGCTGGTCATCCCAACTGGCTACAGCTTCAACCTGGACGGCACCAACATCTACATGACACTGGCAACGCTGTTCCTGGCGCAGGCAGTGGGGGCGGACCTTAGCTTCGGCCAGTACGCGACCATCATCCTGGTGGCGATGCTGACCTCGAAAGGTGCCTCCGGCGTGACGGGCGCGGGCTTCATCACCCTTGCCGCGACGCTCGCCGCCATCCCCAACAACCCGGTGCCCGTCGCCGCCATGACGCTGGTGCTCGGCATCGACAAGTTCATGAGCGAGTGCCGCGCGCTGACCAACCTCGTGGGCAACGGCGTGGCCACAGTCGTCGTCAGCGCTTGGGAAAACGAGCTGGACCGCGAGAAGCTGAAGCTCGCTTTGGCGCGCCCTGTCGCTGTGGGCGACAAGGTGGAAGCGAGGCCGCTCGACCGAGCGATCTGAGCTTCTGACCGACGCAGGCCGTCTCCGTTCGGAAGCTGCGGACGCCGGCTCGGTCGCGAACGGGCCTGCTTGAAAGTGGACCCGGCAAACCAGACATGCTGCACTGTCAGCTACATCGCTTGCATCGCGACGGAGTGTATAATGATGAACTGGGTTCTGACGGTGGTTGTGGCAGCGCAGGCGAGCGTGGCCCTGCTCATGCGGCTCGTTGCTTAAACGACTTTAGTCAGCGCACCCTCGCTTTTGTCGGCACGGAATGGCGTTGGACGGTGACGCCGCGGAAGGTTTGTTCACCCTGCTGCATGGGTTGCGCCCGCGCCCGGACTGAACGTTGCCGGACATCGAACGCCGGTGGCGCGAACAACGAGGTCCGCACCCTTCTGCGCGACACCGGCGAGATCGTTGGCCGCTTTGGCCGCATGGCCGGGAACTTTCACTGGGTCCACAACATCGCAATCGACTCCAAAGGCAACGTCTTCACGACGGAAGTCGACACCGGCAAACAGGCGCAGAAGTCCGTGCATCGGGGCGACATGATGCCGCGCACGCGCCCCGCGGCACAGTGAGGGATCAAACCTTTACGGTGGAAGCCTGATAAATCTCGTCGATGGACCTCGCCAACGCCGCGTCGAACTCAGCATCGCTCATTGAGTGCTTGAGGTCTTCGGTCAGGGCCCGCGAGAAGCTCGCGATCATGCGGTGGTTGGCCGCAAGCCGCCGGCAAGCGTCGGCCCGCGCGTAGCCGCCGGACAGCGCGACGACCCTGGCCACGCGGTCGTGATCCATCAGCTTCGAGTAGAAGTCCGGGACCTCCGGGATCGTCAGCTTGAGCATCACCTGGCCCCGATCCGGCATGGCGTCGAGCGCCCGGGTCAGCTCCGCAAGCAGGATGGCTTCCGCGCCCGCCTTGTCCGGGCTTTTGATCGAGACTTCCGGCTCGATGATGGGCATGAGCTCGTGCCCGGCAATCTGCGCCGCGACCTCGAACTGCTGCGCGACCACGGCAGCGATGCCCTCGTTCGAGGGCAGATTGATGACGGAGCGCATCTTGGTGCCAAAAATGCCGAGCGGCGCCGCCCGGGCCAGCAGCGCGTCGAGCGCCGGCATCGGCTTCATCAGACTGACGCCGTTTTGCTCAGCCTCAAGTCCCTTGTCCACCTTCAGGAACGGGATCACGCCGCGCTCCTCCCACAGGAAAGACGGAACAGGCTTGTCCTGCGCCTGCCCGTCCATCGTGGCTTCGAACAGGATGGCGGCAACGACCTTGGCCCCGGTGAAGGCCGGCGCGGACATGATGCGCACGCGCATTTCGTGCACGAGCTTGAACATCTCGGCATCGCCGCTGTAGGCGTCGTCCGGAATGCCATACAGGCGCAGGGCGCCGGGCGTCGATCCGCCGCTCTGGTCAAGCGCCGCGATAAAGCCGTCCTTGTTGGCGATTTGCGCTGTCATCTTGTCGTTAGCCATGCTCGTCATCCTTGCTTGAGACCGATTTGCTCAGGATGGTTATGACGCATTTGCTTCGCGTTGCGGATGGCCAAACTGATTATGGGAAACATGGTTGACGGGAGGGGAGCACGGCCTTTGATCCCCACCCACCGCTTGCACCGGATCACGTGGACCGCGAGGAACAAGCCAACCGTCTGGCTCGCCATCCATTTCCAGTAGCTCGCTGGCCCGCGTCACCGATTATAAAGGCCGCGCAGCGCTCGGACCTCGTCCTCAACGATCCCGTGCCCGGCGCCTGGCAGGACCTTGACCGTCACGGCGCTGCCAAGCCGGTCGAACACCGCTACGGTTTCGTGCACGCGGGCCAGCGGAATGTGCGGGTCGCGCTCATGGCATCCCAGGAACACCGAGCCGCCTGGCAGCGGAGCGCCGTAGTCGAAGCGCTTCGGGGCGTGGCCATGCAGCGCGGCGGTCGCAGGCCCGCCAGCCTCGCCGGTTCCCACCAGGCCGCCCGACAAGCCCACCACGCCCTTGAACACGCGGCCGGACCGCGCGGCGTACTCCAAGGCGAGGCAGGCGCCCTGGCTGAAGCCCAGCAGGACGATGCGGTCCGTTCCGACGCCGCTGTCCTGCAACTGCCCGATCAACGCTTGGAAAACGCCGAGGCCGGATGACAGGCCGGGCTCGTTGGCGGCGACCGGGGCGAGGAAGCTGGCCGGCCACCACGATCCGCCAGCCGCCGCGGGCGCCAGGACCGCGGCATCGGGCAACGCCAGGTGTTCGGCCAAGCGCAGCATGTCCTCTGGCGACCCGCCGCGCCCGTGCGCCATGACAAACGCCACGCGGGCACGGGCCAGGGGCGTGCCGGCCTGCGCCACCCGTCCACCCGCATGAGGCCCCCCGCCGGTCATCTCGGGTACGCCAGCCATCAGGCCGGCACGCGAAGCGGGAGCAGCACGCGCTCGATATCAGCCCGGCGCCGCTCGTACTGCGGCGGCAGCATGAGATGCTGGCCCAGCTCGGCCTCGTTCTCATCGACCGCGAATCCCGGCGGGTCGGTGGCGATCTCGAACAGCACGCCGCCAGGCTCGCGGAAGTAGATGGCGTTGAAGTATTGCCGGTCGATCACTGGCGTGACATCCAGCCCATAGGCCGCCACGCGCTCCTGCCACTCCCGCTGCACCGTGTCGTTCTCGGCGCGGAACGCGACATGGTGGATGGCGCCTGCCCCCTGCCGCCCGATGCTCGGCGCGTCGGAGCGCCGCAGGTCGATCACCGAGCCGCGTCCGTGGCCCGGCGCTGCCAGGCGGTGACGGTGGCCGTCGCCGTCCGCTTCCTCGCCTGCGTGCTGGTAGCCGAACAGCTCCGTCAGCAGCCGGGCCGTGGGTTCGGGGTCGCGCAGCCATAGCGTGACGGAGTGGAACCCGTGGTCGGCCGGCCCTCCGTCCGCGGCGCTGTTGCCGGGCGTGGCCGACGCGGTCTCGATCAGCTCGATCCGCAGGCCGTCAGGGTCCTGGAGCGCGATCATCCGTTCATCGAAACGCGCGCCTGGCATGTCGAAATCGACGGCCAGTCCGGCCAGCCGGTCTATCCAGGCGTCAAGGCCATCCTTCGGCACCGCGTAGGCAACCGCGCCCGCCATCCCGGCCCCCGCCCGGCCTGGCCCGGCGTTGGCGAACGGAAAGAACGTGAGGATGGTCCCGGGCGACCCGGCGCGGTCACCGTAATAGAGGTGGTAGGTGTCCGGCGCGTCGAAGTTCACGGTCTTCTTTACCAGCCGCTGACGCAGCAGGCCGGCATAGAAATCGACGTTGGCCTGTGGCGGGCCGCAAATCGCGGTGACGTGGTGCAGGCCAGGGATGGTGCGGGTCATGGTCGCTCCTGTGCGCGAGGGCGTGGCCGCGGCGGCTTACGGATAGAGCACGCCGCCGGTCGCGCGTTGCGGCGCATCGCGCTTGGTGGGCAGCGGGATGAACTCCGCCTCGTGGCCCGGCACGGTGTCGAAGCGGCCGCGCGCCCACTCCTCCTTCGCGGCCTCGATGCGCTCCGGGCGGGAGGAGACGAAGTTCCACCAGATGTAGCGCGGCCCCTCCATCGGCGCGCCGCCGAACAGCATGAACCGCGCGTCCGCCGTCGCAGTGACGGTCAAGGCGTCGCCGGGCCGGAGCACCAGCAACTGCCCCGGCTCGAACGCGTCGCCCGCCACCTCGATGGCGCCGCTGATGGTGTAGATCGCTCGCTCGTCATAGCCAGGGTCGATCGGCATGGTGGCGCCCGCCTTCAGCCGAACATCGGCATAGAGCGTCTCGGATGCCGTCATGAGCGGCGATGTGGCGCCGAACGCGTGGCCGGCGATCAGCCGCGCGCGCATCCCGCCGGCCTCGATTTCCGGCAGCGCGTCGGCGCCGTGGTGCACGAAGGCGGGGTCGCTTTCCTCCTGGCTTGCAGGCAGCGCCATCCAGGTCTGGATGCCGAACAGGCGCTGCCCAGAGCGCTTGCGCTCGGCCGCGGTGCGCTCGGAATGGACGATGCCCCGGCCGGCGCTCATCCAGTTCACCGCGCCGGGCTGGATGGCCTGTTCCGTGCCCAGGCTGTCGCGGTGCAAGATTTCGCCCTCGAACAGGTAGGTGACGGTCGCCAACTTGATGTGCGGATGCGGCCGCACGTCGATGCCCTGGTCGGTCAGGAACTCGGCCGGGCCCATTTGGTCGAAGAAGATGAACGGCCCAACCATCTGCCGCTTGGTGGAAGGCAGCGCCCGGCGCACCGTCATCTCGCCAAGGTCCACCGCACGCGGCACGATCAGGGTCTCGATGGCGCCGGTGCTCGCGCGATCACCGAGCGTCGGGTCGGGACAGGGGTTCCAGCTCATTCGTTGTCTCCATTCGCTGTGATGGGTTCTTAGCCACGCTGCCCACGTGAGGGTTCCGCTTCACAATGGAAAGTAGTTACCGAATGGATAGTGGCACTGTCGGGCCGGCCTGCGTTCCTCAGCCGACGGGTGCCTGCCCCGCCGATCCATTGCTGCGGCTGCTGTGGGGGCAGTGGAAGACGCACGTCATATACCTGTTGGGCGAACGCGGCCCGCTCCGCTTCGGCGAGTTGCAGCGCCTCCTGCCGGGCATCTCGCCCAAGGTCCTGACGCAACGGCTGCGGGAGCTTGAGGCGGACGCCATTGCCTGGCGCCAGCAGGAAACGGTGGTCCCGCTGAAGGTCACATACGGCCTGACCGGCATGGGCGCCGACGTCCATGCGTTACTGAAGGCCTTCGACGCCCCAGCCAGGCGCTGGCTGACCAACGAGTAGCTCTTGCGCGATCAGCCCCAGCGCCACGCCCAGGCTTCCGGCACTGGACCCCCCTTGCGGTCCAGCGCGCCGGCCTGCAAACCCGGCAGGCGGAGGCTTTGGCGTACGATTTCCGGGACCATGACGCTGGCAATCGCGCGGCCGAGGCACTCATGCAGGCCGAGGCCGAAATGGAATTGGTTGCCCATGCCGCGCCGTGGATCGAACGTATCGGGCGTAGGTTGCGCGGTGAGATCGAACATCGCCGAGTGGGTCACCGCGAGCACCGTCGTGTCTTTTGCGATCGCCGTTTCGTGCGGACGGCCGCGGCCGAGCACTGTGTCCTGCTCACAGGTACGAAAGAAATAAGGAAAGGCGGGCTTGAAGCGCAGCGCCTCGAACACGGCGCCATCGACGGCGGTGGCGTCATCCGTGAGGGCGGCGCTGCGGGTAGCGGCGAGCTCGTCAGGGTGCTGCAACAGGAAATCGAGCGCATTCACCACCGTGTGCGAGATGGTCTCCACGGCGCCGATCAGCAGGCCGCCGACATTCAGCCCCACCGTTTGCAGATCGAATTTCAGCGCGCCGGATGAGTTCAGCGACAGCAGCCGCGCCACCGGGTCCTTGCCGCCGAAACCGGCCTTATTCTTGAACAGGCGCAGGGCGATCAGTTCGGTGAGGTAGATGACGAACTCGGCGTTGGCGGCGACACGCTCGGCAACGATCTTGGCCGGGTCAGGCCAGGCGATGGCATCGAATGGTTGGTTCCAGAACGTGTCTATCTGGTTCCAGTAGGACCATCGGCAGAGCGTGGCCGGGTCTTTATGGCTGAGGCCGAACCAGTCCTGCACGAAGGCGAGCGGAACCGCGCGGGTCAAGCCGGGCACCGCATCGATGGCGCCGGGGGCGGCTGCGAGCAGTTCGGCAGCCTTGCTCGCGGTGTAGCTACGGATAGCGGGCAGGTCCTCGAAATCCAGGATCGCGCGCATGACCGATTTGTCGCGCCAATGCTGTGCGGTGTCGTCCTGCGCCATCCAGTAGGCACCCTGTTTGGGCCTGTAGAGCGCGACGCTGAACAGTTCGTGGCGGCGAAGGATTTCAGTGCAGTCGTCGAACAAAGTCGCCAGGGTGACTTCGGGCATCGCCAGAATCGGGCGCTGCGCGCGCAACTCGGCGAAAAAAGGCAGCGGTTCGCCGAAGATCCACCCGCGCACCATCGGCCAGCGGCCTGCGGGCGGGGTGGCGTCGAAGCGTTGCAGATAGCTAGCCATCACGGGTCCTATTGGATGGTGAGCTTCAAAGCGTCGTCATGTGTCTGGTCGGCACTGTGCTCCCATGGCTGGCTCACGAGTCAAGTTATTTGTTTTGATATCGTATCGATTGTGAGGGCTTTGTCGGATTGCGGCGCACCGTCGATGGCCATCGTCAGCAGGCATCGCCTCGTGCTCGTGGTGAGGCCGCGCTTTTCAACCAGAATCCAAATAATCTCGACCACAGCTAACGTGATTGCGGAGGCCGGCTCCTGTTATAACAGGATGACGCAGCATCCAATAAGGTGGGCCGGACATGCCTTAGCCTGATTGGGACCTGTTCGATGCCGATTTCCTGCTACAAGCAACTTGCATCCAAGGTGAACGAAGTGGACGCGCTTTCCTACGAGAACGACTCTCTGCCGTTAAAAGGCGCCGCGCCGAAGCTGGCTGTGTTCCAAAGCAAGGAACGGCTGCAACAGCTCAGCAACTCGCCCGAGCAGCGCTACACGCGGCGTCTCTCGGACCAGATCACCGCGTCGTTCTATGAGGCGTGCCGGATCGGCAACCTCGATGCCGCCGCGCACCTCGCGGCGGCGTTGGAGTGCGAAGTGGTGCGCTCGGTCCGCGTGGCCGGCGTGGAGGACCGTTATGATGGCAACGATATCGCCGCGGTGCAGGCGCGATACGAACTTGAGATGAGAAAGCGGCAGCAAGAAGAGGGCAGTCAGGAGCCGTCTGCAACCGGCTGAGGCGGGTCGCGGCGCAGGCTAGCTCGACGCTAATGCCCCGGCCTTCGCCGCACGGTGCGCCGTGCGCATCGCCTCCACGGCTGCGGCGGCCTGCCGCGTTTCTGCCTTGGCCGCAGGGTTCACGTCCGCGGCGCTCTCGGCCATCTGCTCGATGCCCTCCGCCAAACCCTCCTGCAACGTGTCCAGGCGGTCCTGGTAGGCATCCGGGGCCAACGTCTCGCGCCAGCCGGCCAGCAGCCGCTCCACGTGCATCGTCACGCGGGCCGGCGTCGGATTGCGGCTGATCAGGTCCAGCAGAGCCTTCATGTCGTCGGCCAGGGTCTTGCGGGCTATCTGCGCCATGGCGGTGTTCCTCTGTTCAAGCCATGATATGATGTTGTTCTTACTTACTTCCAGGCCACGGCCACCTTGCACGGCATGGCCCGGGGCGGACGGGAGCCTGTCATAACCGGCGCAACAGGCTGAGCGCATCCCTGGCTGCGGCGCCGCTCGCGGTGTTGTCGAAGATGCACCAGCTTTCCCCAGTGTGGTCCGCCATGTCGCGCAGCATGTGGGCGATGCTGTCGAGGTACCCGGCGTCATAGGCCGAGTAGTACATCTGCGGTGAGCCATGCAGCCGGCGGTAGGCGATGCCCGGCCAGCCGCCTGGCATGGCGGCCCGCGGCACCGGGGCCGGGTCGGCCGCGACACGCCCGGCCCGGAACCGGCACAGCATCCCGTCCACGGCATCGGTGAACCAGGTGGGGTGGCGTGGCTCAACCACCACGCTGCCGTCGAACCGCGTGCGGAGCGCCTCTAGGAACGCGCCGGCCCGCCTCTCGTTGTAGGCGAGGCTGGGCGGCAACTGGAGCAGCAGCGGGCCGAGGCGGTCACCAAGATCTTGTACCTCCGTCAGGAAGCGCTCAAGCGGCTCGCCGGCGTCAACGAGCTTGCGCGTATGCGAGATTTCGCGCGGCACCTTGACCGCGAAGCGGAACCCGGGCGGAACGCTCGCGGCCCATCGCGCATAGGTGGCGGGCCTGTGCGGCCGGTAAAACGAGGAGTTGATCTCCACGGCTGCCAACCGGCGCCCATACCGTTCGAGATGGCTGCCGGCGCCGGGGAACTCCGCCATGTGCTGCTTCGGAATGGCCCAGCCAGCGGTTCCGACTCTGATAACGCGTCCCATCCGCCTCTGTGCCCTGCCCGATGCCGGCGGTGCGCTCCCGCCGCGATCAGCCATAACGCGCCAGCCCGGACCCTGGTCCCCGCGGCGCTGGCCGTCATCGCGGCGAGAGTGCAATGTTCCCGCATGCACTCGACCTCCATTCTGTTCGCGGCAGGGTTGCTGGCCGGTGCGTTGAACGCGGCCGTGGGCGCCGGCTCGTTCGTCTCGATCCCGGCCATGGTGTTCGTCGGCCTGCCTTTGGTCACCTTCGGCCGCCAGGTCGGCGACAGGCAGCCTCTTGCGCATAAGCCCACGCAGTGGTCAGAGAGCGTTGCAGCAACCTGGATCACTTGCCATGAACGATGCCTCCACCCCCGGCCTACCCGAACCAGCGCGCCGCTTCGGCGCTCCCCGCCAGAAAGTCCCCCCTTTCGCACGCTACAAAGGCACTTCGGCCTGGCGGAAAGATCGCAGGCGCGCGCGCGAGTACGCCCGGTTCCGCGCCGCGGCGAACCGGACTGACCAGAAGCCGGCAACGTCAAACCCCTGATAAAGCCATACAAGGAGCCTGCTGCGCCCATGCATGAAGTGACCCGTCGCTCGCTGATGTTACCTGCCGTGGCGGCCACCACCTTGGCGGTCGTGCGTTCGTCCCAGGCTGACGCGCAGGGTTCCACGTCTCCGAGAGGAATGAGAATGATCGACCACCAAGTGGGCACCGGCGCCGCCGCCGTGCCCGGCAAGACCGTCGCCGTCCATTACACCGGCTGGCTATTCGACCCTGCTGCGCCCGAGAACAAAGGCCGCAAGTTCGACAGCTCGCGTGACCGCGGCGATGCGTTCAAGTTCCCTCTCGGCGGCGGCCGGGTCATTGCCGGATGGGACCAGGGCGTGGCCGGGATGAAGGTCGGCGGCCGGCGCACCCTCGTCATCCCGCCGGAACTCGGCTACGGCGCGCGCGGCGCAGGGGGCGTGATCCCGCCCAATGCCACGCTGGTGTTTGACGTCGAACTGCTGGGGGTTGAATAGGGCTTCCATGCCGCGGCGTTGATGGTCAAGCGGTTCCTTGCTGGGACGCCGCTTGACCGGGGTGCTCAGGCGTTGTGCGTCGGCATGGGATGGGGATGCTCCTGGAAGAAGCGCAGCATCTCCCCAGTGGCGTCGGGTCCCTGCGGATCGGTGTAGGAACCTGCCGCGCTGCCGCCGGACCAGGCGTGGCCAGCGCCATGGATGACCCACTGCTCGATCAGCGACTGCCCGCTCCCGTCCGAATGCACCGTGCGGCTGTAGGATCGGCCGCCGGGTGCCTGCCCGGTTTGCACCCGCATCCGCAGCGGGGCATCCCGCGTTGACTGCGCGACGACATCGTCGCCGTTGCGCGGGCTGACCGTAGTGTCCCGGTCCCCATGGAACACGATGGCCGGAACAATCCGGCGCTGCACGCCAGAGCCTGCCTTGCCATGCGCGGCGGCGCTGCTGCCCCGCTTCATCGCCGCCAACGCCGAAGGCAAGTCCTGGGCCGCCCCGCACGCAAGGCCCGAATGCACGCCGATTGCGGCATACAGGTCCGGGTATGTTTCGCCCATCACGGCCGCCGCGGCGCCGCCAGCCGACAGTCCAGCGACATAGACGCGCTGGGGATCGACCGCGTAGTCCTGCATGACCTGGCGCGTGATGCCCGCGATGAGCGACGGCTCACCCTTGCCGCGCTGCTGGTCGTCTGCACTGAACCACTTCCAGCACTTCTGCGCGTTGGCGCCCGTGGTCTGTCCGGGATAGACGACCAGGCAGGCGTGCTTTTCCGCCGCGGCATTCATGCCGGTGCCGGCGGCAAAGTCGTCCGGCGACTGCGTGCAGCCATGCAGCATGACGATCAGCGGAACGGGCTGCCCCTGGTAGCCGCTGGGCACATAAAGCTTGTAGGGGCGCGTTCCGGCTTGGTTGCTGAACGTCCCCGACAGGAACTTCGCGCCATCCGGCACGGCGGCCCCGGCCGGAGCCGGAAACGGGCGGGCCAGCCCGGCGCCGGGCAGGGCATAGCCACCGCCAGCCGGGCCAGTGAGGTCCCGCAACGCGGCGGGAAGATGTGACTCAACCATGCCGCGCACCTCGGCCGGGACAAGCTGAAGCCAGTCAGGGCCTGCCGCCGGCTGCGGCGCCGATCCGGCTGTCTTGGACACGCCGTCGATGGTGGGAGGCGTGCGGGACTGATGCGGTCCCGTGGCCTTCGGTGCGGCATGGCGTTCGAGCATGCGCTGCATCACGGCCGTAGCCCCAGCGAGCCGGCCCGTGTGGGAAACCTTGGGAAAAGCGCCCTTGAAAGCGTTTGTCATGGGTCATAGCCCTCTTCTAGGGACCCGATTAGGCATCCCCGTTCGGAACCGGGATCGGCTTCCGTCGCAAGTCAATCATGGTGGATAAAGAGCCGGCTGCCGTTCAAGGACCGGCCGCCGCAAGCCTCACCGCATTCGGTCTGACAGTGCGGCGCGGACCTCGGGACTTGCGTGCAGGGCGCCCAGCACCGTGATCGAGGCGATGGCGGCCCGGGCCAACTCTGGCGTGACGTCCCGGGCGATGCTGGCCAGCCCCAGCACTTTGATTTCCAACACTTGCCCCACGTCCCGCACCGCCTCAAGCTCCTGGCGGCTGTAGGTGCGGAGGCCAAGATCGAGCGTCCTCCGCGCCACCGATTGCCGCACCACATCGGCATGGCGGTCGAGTTGGTTGCGGATCGCGGTGCGGATGAAGTCCGTGCGGTTGGAATAGAAACCGTCCTGCACCATTAGGTCGATATGGCCGAGGTCGACATAGCCCAGGTTGATGGTGATCTTCTCGCTGTCGGCGACCTTGGGCCGTAGGTCCTGCGCTGCCGTAGCCATTCTTACCATCTCTTCACCATCCATCTGGATGGTATAAGTGGAGGCGAGCTACGGTTTCAAGACCTGTCGTGCGCCGCGCAGGCCCATCGCAGGACGCAAGCCCTGCCACTCGAAAGGCGCGCGTTCAATACGATGCTGACCGCTGCCTCCCTCCTGATGGGACATCGTGATGCCGGTCAACTGTGCCGCCTACAGGGCCGGACGCCAGATCGCAGAGATCGACCTCAAGCAGGCTGACTGCATCTGGCGGATACTGGCCCGTGTCACACGGTTTGGCGACGAGCCGTCTCGGATCGTCGAGGGCGTCATCCGGGAATGGCACGCGTCCGGACATGACCCAGAGCACAACGACATCTGGTTCGCGCTGCCAGGGTTCATGGAGTCCGAGTGCCGGGCCAATGATGCGGTGCGTTCCGGACAGGACTGAGTGATCCAAGCCCCCAGGCGCTTGCGCCAATGCACGGATCACGGTCACATCGCGCCAACGCGTTCGGTCCCGATGCGCCGCCATGACCCGGCGGCGCGGGCCATGACAGACAGGAGGCCACGATCCACAGCCCATTCCGCCTGCTGGCGCCAATCCTGGCGCTCGGCCTCGCCACCTCGGCCCTCGCGCGCGGGCCGGAGTTCCCGGACCTCGAAGCCGCGCAGGGCGCCGCCAACGCCAAGCCAGGCCCGCGCAGCGTGCCGGCGCGGGAGTTCCCGGTGCCGACCGAGGGCCTGAGCCCCGCCGGGCAGGCGCTGGTCGCTGCGCCGTACCGCATCCCTGCCTGGAACGCCAACCCGGCCAACGCCGACGAGTGGCGGGCGCTGGTCAAAAGGCTCGCCGACGCCAGCCTGCCGAGCCTAGCCAAGGCAAGGGAGACGCTCGGCGTCACCATGGAGCGGGCGGTGATCGGGGGCGTGAACTGCTTCGTGTTCACGCCCAAGGAAATGCCGGAGGCGCACCGCAACCAGTTGATCGTGAACGCGCATGGCGGCGGCTACGTCTATGGCCCCGGCGAGTCCGGCACCGCCGAGGCCATGCTGACCGCGGCCTACGGCGGCTACAAGGTCATCGAGTTCAACTACCGGATGCCCCCGGACGCGCCGTACCCCGCCGCCATGGACGACGCGATGGCGGTCTGGAAGGCGGCCATTCTGATGCAGGACCCGAGCCGCATCGCCATCGTCGGCACCTCGACCGGCGGCGGCATGGCGCTGGCGATGGTGCTGCGCGCCAAGCAGGAAGGGCTGCCGCTGCCGGCCGCCATCGCGCCGGGCACGCCGTGGTCCGACCTGACCGAGACCGGCGACACCTACCGCACCAACGAGTGGGTGGACAACGTGCTGGTGAGCTACAACGGCTACCTCAGCCACGCCGCCAAGCTGTATGCGGGCGGGCATGACCTGAAAGACCCGCAGCTTTCGCCCATCTATGGCGACTTCCGCGGTTTCCCGCCCACCATCCTCACCTCCGGCACGCGCGACCTGTTTCTCAGCAACACTGTCCGCACCCACCGCAAGCTGCGCCAGGCCGGCGTGGACGCGCAGCTTCATGTGTATGAGGGGCTGTCCCACGCGCAGTACCTGTTCAACCCGGTTGCACCGGAAACCAAGGAGGTGTTCACCGAGATTGCCGCGTTCTTCGACAAGCACCTGGCGAAATAGCGCGCATGAGCCCGGGCTACCTGCCGTTCGCCGGCGCGTTGGAGCTGCCGGCCTTTCTGTGCGACAACTGCGGCTATTGGCAGCGCCACTTCACCCACCCGCCGTCCTGCCCGATGTGCCTGGACGCCCGGCATGTCGTGCCGCAAACCGGCTGGCAATTCTGGACCCGGACGGAGGCGCAAAGCCGCTTCCCCTGCCATTGGGCCGAGCTTGAACCCGGCGTCTGGCGCTTCTGGAACGACCCGATCAACGGCATCGGCCCCAGCGGCTACTTGATCCAGACCCCAGCCGGCAACATGGGCTTCGAGGGCTGCCCGGTGTTCAGTGACGCCGCCCTGGACCACATCGCGGGCTTGGGCGGGATGCAGGTGTTGGCCGCGTCGCACCCGCACGCCTACGGCGCATTATGGCAGTTGCAGGACCGGTTCGACCCGGAGCTTGCGTTGCACCCCGGGGACCTCGAATGGTCCGGGGCGCTGCGGGTGAGCTGGCCGTGGGATGACATGCTGGAGCCATTGCCAGGGCTGGAGCTGCACTTGACGGCCGGGCACTTCGCCGGGCACGCGGTGCTGCATGACCGGGCGCGCCGCATCCTGTTCTGCGGCGACGCGCTGAAGTTCGAGATGGCGCCGGACGACCCGCGGCGCGCCGTCACCATCTCGGCGCACAAGGCGTTCGTGCGCGGCATCCCGCTTACGCCCAATGAGCTGCGCCGCTACCGCGCCGTGTTCGCGCCGCTGCCGTTTACCCAGACCTGGACGCCGTTCGAGCAGGCGTCCAACAGCGGCCGGGCCGAGGCCCTGGCGTTGATCGACGCGATGCTCGCCACCCGTCCACACGCCGCCCCGGTGCGGCTGGAGGAGCTGCTCCATGTCAATGTCTAACGCCATGCTGGCCGAGCCGCAGCGCTACAACAGCACTGCCCGGCTGTTCCACTGGATTGTGGTCGCGTTGCTGGTCATGCAAATTCTCACCAAGGTCGGCTTGCCTCAGTTGCTGCCCGCCTCGGCCGAGGACAGCCTGAACTACTGGCACCTCTCCCTGGGGTCCACCATCCTGTTCGTCATGGCGCTGCGGCTGGCGTGGCGGCTGACGCACCCGCCGCCGCCAGCGCCAGCGGACCTCTCGCCCCCGCTGCAACTGCTGGCGCGCGGGACGCACTGGGCGTTCTACGCCATCCTGATCGTGCTGCCGCTGCTCGGCTGGCTGGCAGCGTCGGCCTACGGTGCGCCGGTCCGCCTGTTCGGCTTCATTCCCCTGCCGGCGCTCACCGGCGTGGACAAGGCCTTCGCTGAATCGGTCGGAGCGGTCCACGGCACCGTGGCGTTCCTCCTGCTCGTGCTGATGGCCTTGCACGTCACTGGCGTACTGTATCATGCGCTGGTCAAAAAGGACCGGGTGGCGCAACGGATGCTGCCAGGATAGCCCATGGACCCGGCCGCGCCCACACCGTTGGACGATGCCTTGGCCCAGCTCGGCAAACTCGTGGCGGCAGGGGTTGCGCCGGAACGGATCACGCAGGAGGTCGGCGCAATCATCGCGAGTTGGGCCAGCGAGGCGGATATGGACGCGGCCACGGCGCAAGACCGCATCGAGCAGATGTGGGATGGCTTCGGCAAGGACGCGGCCGACTTGCAGGCGGCGATCAGCGATGCGGACCAGGGCGACGCAGGCGCGCTGGCAGGTGCGGAACGGACGCTCGCCGCGTTGCAGGCCGCCGTCGCCGCGCTGGCCGCGGCGCACGAGCGGCTGTAGCGTCGGCGCGGCGTTTTGTGCAGCCGGCCTTTCGAGCGGCTATGCCTAGCGGGAAAAACTCCAGGTGTTCTCGCCAGCGCTGTAGTACGTGGCGCCGGCCGTGCTGGTCTCCCCGTTGAGCGTCACCGCATCGACATACAAGTTGCGGTCCGTGCTGGGCGTGCCGTCCCAGGCGTCCTCGGTGAACGTGATCCCAATCGCGTGGGACCCGGCGCCGTTCCCATTGAAGTCTCCGGTGAAGGTGAAGGTCTGCCACTCATTGTTGGCCTGGTCGGCCGTCACGACGTTCGTGGCGTCAATGACCTTTCCATCAACGCTGATCGAGAAGTTTGGGTCACCCCGGTAGTAATCACCACTCGCCTTCACGGTGATCACGTCCAATGCAGGCGTATCGTCAATCACCCAGCTCACTTGCGAGTCCATCTGCCCGGTGCCGGACCTCATCAACTGAGTCTCCTGCCCGGCCATCACGCCGTTCATCTCAACGTTCTTCACCCAGAGATTGCGATCCGTGTCCGGCGTCCCACCCCAGGCGTCGTTCAGGAACTTGAGTTTGACTGTGTGATCGACTCCATCGGCCCAGCTCCCGTCAATGACGATGTCTTGCCATTGCCCGAGCTTATGGTCGGCCGTGACCGTGCTGACGCCGACGCTCACGCCATCGACTTCCACCTCGAACTCTGCCGCGCCTAAGTAGTGGTCGCCGCTGACGGTCACCCTCAAATCACCAGGAGCCAAAGAAGGCGCCGGGCCATTCAGTTGGCTGAAGACTTCGCCAACGGGTGTCAGGGCGCCGCTTGCGTCAAGAACGCCGCTGTGGAGGTTCCACCCGTCTCCACCCTCGTAAGCGGCAAACCAGGCGTGCCTCTCGACGAACGAGAGGTCATCCATCATCTCGGTTCCTGCGCGGGCGAACTCTGCCTGCTCCACTGCGCTGAACCGGCTGGGGTTGGCCCAATCTGCTAGGGCCCACTCAGTGACCCATACTGGCTTGTCATACTGGGCACTGACTGCCTCAAGCCAATGCTTGAACTCGTCAACGTTTTTGTCCGCGGAGTAGTAGTGCACCGCAATGAAATCAACGTCTAGGCCTTTGCTTCCGGCTCCAGCCATGAAGCGGCCCAGCCAGGAGTTGTCCCCAAGCACCCCATCCTGGGACGGCGCGGGCGAGCCGAGCCGCATGCCGGTGTTTTCTAATTGCGGCCATAGCTCCAATGCTTGCTCGACCGTCATATTGGCCTGATCTTGGTGGTCAGGCTCGTTGAAGCCCAGCAAAGCTGCGGCTTCCGTGGCTTTTGCGAACGTCAGGTTTTGAGAGGTGGCGTCATCATGGCCCCAAGTCATGGGGACAAAGGCTGATCTCTCAGGCGTTGAGTCCAAATCCTCCAATGGGCCTATCGACCAGTTGTAGTACCACGCGAAGCCTACCCGGTCGACGTCATCAACAGGCGTGCCTGGCATGGATGCTGAGTCCCATGTGCCGATGCCGATCTTTTCTGGGTGTTTGATTGTCATGGCAGGCCACCTATGCAAATGGAACTTAGCTACAGGGAGCTAATGTGTTCCATCTTACATAGCAGTAACGCGCAAATATTAATCAGAACTACATCGGTAGATATAGTTAGGATTGACAGATCATTCTCTACAATGATTAAGCTTCGTCTGGCGCTTGGGAAGGCTGTTGGCGACTATCCCTTCCACGCCCTTATCCACCGAAACGAGGGACGGTCACGATCAAGCAGGCCGCGCTCGCGGAGCGGCCATGGCGCCGGTGCGGTCGCCGTCCACCACGTAGCGCGCCGCAGGCCGCCTCGCTGACGGCCAGGCCGGCCGAGGACAAGCGCAGGCACGCCCATTTGCAACGACGACGAGCTTAACGACTTTCCGTACGGGTCGAGCAGCAGGGACCGGGTGACGCCACCGCCCAGTGCGCCGTGATGCCGTAGGCACTCAAAGCTAGGTTGCCGGGCCGCGCAGGTCCGCGAGCGCGTGCATCGTGCCCTTAAGCGCCGGGTAGAGCGCCACGTAGGCGGCGAACAGCGCGTCGTAGCGGCGCTTGCGGGCCGAGTCCGGCCGGGCGCGTTCCTCCAGCGTGACCCAGCTCTCCCCGCTGCCGGCAAAGCCGACGCTCATGGCCGCAAGCCGGGCGGCCCCGAGCGCGGCCTCCACGTCCTCCTTGATGGTCCACACCGGATAGCCCGTCGCGTCGGCGATGATCTGCATCCACAAATCGGACCGCGCCGCGCCGCCCACGACGACCAGGCGCTCCTCCAGCGGCGCCGACCCACGCGCGCCGGCCTCCATGGTGTGGCGCAGCGCCAGCGTGACGCCTTCCAGCACCGCGCGATACAGGTGTGCGCGCGTGTGGAACAGGTTCAGCCCGACAAAGGCGCCCGACGCGCGGGCGTCCCACACGGGCGAGCGCTCGCCCATCAGGTAAGGCAGGAACAGCACCCCGTCCGACCCCGGCGAGACCGCCGCGGCGCCCTCCTCCAAAATTGCGTGCGGGTCGCGCCCGGTGTCGAGCGCTTGCGCGGCCTCGGCCTGGCAGAACTGCTCGCGGAACCAGGTGACGGCCGCTCCAGCCGTGCCGGCGCCGCCGAACACGTACAAGTCCTTGTCGGCGCCAACCACGTACGGCATGGAGATGAGGCCATGCGCCGCATCGGCCTTGGGCGCGATGTAGCCCCAGCACATGCTGGTGCCCATCATCGCCACATGGTGCCCCGGCGACACCACCCCGGCCGCGAACGTCGCCACCGCCGCGTCCACCCCGCCCGCCACCACCGGCGTGCCCGCGGGCAGCCCAAGCCGCTCCCCCACCTCCGGCAGCAGCCCGCCCACCACGTCCGAGGACGCCACCAATCGCTCCGGCATCATCCGCGCTGGGATGCCGAGCGCGTCCAGCATCTCGTGCGACCAGCCCCGCGCCGCCTGGTCGTAAACGCCGCCGATGTTGCCGGCCGAGGAGTGGTCAACCGCGACCTCCCCCGTCAGCCGGTGGATGACGTAGGCGTTGGGCGGCAGCAGCAGTGCCGTCCGCGCCCACACCTCCGGCCGCTCGTCCCGCAGCCACATCATCTTCGTATAGCCGTAATAGCTGTCCACCCCGTTGCCCGTGATGGCGCCGAGCCGGTGCAGGTCAACGTGGGACCTGACCCACGCCACCTGCGCCTCCGCCCGCCGGTCCATCCAGATCAGGCAGGGGTGCAGCGGCTGCACCGCCTCGTCCACCGGAATGCCGGAGCCGCCATACAAGCTCGACACGCAGACCGCCTTCACCTCCGCGCCCGGCGTCCGCGCCACCTCCGCGACGCACCGCTCGACGGCGCGCAGCCAAACGTCCGGCCACTGCTCGGCCCAGTTGGGGCGGGGCGTGTCGGGCGCGTAACCGTGCGATGCCTGAGCCAGGATGACGCCGCCGGGTCCGACCAGCACCGCTTTGGTGCTCTGCGTCCCGATGTCAACGCCGATGACGGCGTCCATGCCCTACAGGTCCAGGCTCTGCGGCAGGATCACCAGGTCGCGGACCACGACGTTGCGCGGCCGGGTGAGCATGAACAGCACGGCCTCTGCCACCTCCTCAGGCTGCATCAGGCTGCCTTTGGCCAGCGCGTCGTCCATTTTCTCCTTAGGCCAGTCGGCGAGCAATGCCGTCACCACCGGGCCGGGCGCCACCTCTCCCACGCGGATTCCGTGCTTCATCACCTGGCGCCGCAGCGTGTGGACGAACGCCTGCACCGCGTGCTTGGAAGCGGTATAGACCGGCTCCACCACGACCGGGACGAACCCGGCGACCGAGCTGGTGACGACGATGTCGCCGCTCCCCCGCTCGACCATGTGCGGCAACACGGCGTGTATGGTGCGGAACGCCGCGTTGACGTTGAGGTTGAGCATCCGGTCCCAGGCGTCCGGGTCGCCGCCGAGCACGTCGCCGCCGACATACGACCCGGCGTTGGCGTGGAAGATATCCAGCTTGCCCGCACGCTCCAGGATGCCCGGCGCCATGGTCGCCACGCTCCCGGGGTCGAGCAGGTTCACCACCAGTGGCATCGCGTTCGGCCCTAGCTCGGCGCACGCCTCGCGCAGCTTGGCCTCGTCCCGGTCCACCAGCACCACGCGCGCGCCGGCCCCGGTCAGCGCCCGGGCGCAGGCCAGCCCGATCCCGGACGCAGCGCCTGTGATGGCCGCGACTTTGCCCGACAAACTCTCGGTCATGGATGTATCCTCAGCCGCGTCCGTGGGACGCGCGCGACCGGCGCGCGAGGGAGTCGACGATCACCGCCACCGCCAGCACCGCGCCGGTGATCATGTAACGAAGCGACGACGACAGGTCGAGCAAGGTCAGCCCGCTGGCGATGGACTGGATGACGATGATCCCGAGCAGCGCGGAGTAGGCGCTGCCCCGGCCGCCGAACAGCGAGGTACCGCCGATCACCGCCGCCGCGATGGCGTTGAGGTTCACGTCGCCCGTGCCCGCCTGCTGGCTGGCCGACGCCAGCCGCGCCGCCGACAGCAGCCCGCCCGCCGCTGCCAGCACGGAGCACAGCACGAACGCGCTGACATACGTCGCCGTGACGTTGATGCCGGCCCGGCGCGCCGCCTCCCGGTTGCCGCCGACTGCGGTCATGGAGCGGCCCCACTGGGTGCGCTTCAGCGCGTAGTCCATCGCCACCACGAGCAGGGCGAACAGCCCGAACATCCACGGCACGCCCCGGGCCGTGTTGAGGTAGTACACGACCGCTTCCAGCCCCACGAGCAGGACGGCGGCGCGCAGCAGCAGCCCCCCCGTGGAGCGGGGCGATAGGCCGGCGCTGCGGCGGCGCGCCGCCGTGCGCAGCTCCGAGGCCAGCCACGCAACCGCGGCCAGCGCCGCCAGCCCGTAGGCGACTGGGTGGGGCATGACCATTAACTGGCCGAAGCTCACCAGCGGCGAGCCGTAGGGCAGGTTGATCGAGCCGGTGGACCCGAGGACGTAGAGCTGGAAGCCGAGGACGGCCAGCAGCCCGGCCAGCGTGGACACGAAGGAGGGCATCCCCAGCCGCGTGAACAGCAGGGCGTAGATCAGGCCCATGACGGCGCCCGCGGCCAGCGCGACCAGCACCGCCACCAACACCGGCCAGCCGGCGTTGACCCAGAGCACGCCCAGCAGCGCGGAGGCGAACCCGCTGACGGAACCGACCGACAGGTCGATCTCGCCCACCATCAGGATGCAGACGACGCCGAGCGAGATAACCCCGATGGTCGCGCAGTCGAACAGGATGTTGACCAGGTTGCCGGCGGATAGGAACACCGGGTTGAGGGTCTGGAACACCGTCCAGATCACCGCCAGCCCGACTACGACCGGCAGGACGCCGAGGTCGCCCGAGCGCACCCGGTCGACGAAGCCCCGCAGCGCCCCGGCGATGCCCTCATCGGTCCGGACCCGCGCGTCGGCCCGGTCGAGCAGCGGCGCGCTCACGGCGACACCTCCTCGCCCTGGCGCGTCTCATCCTGGCGCGCCCGCCGGCTAGACCGGCGCGAGACGGAGTTGTCCACGGCGCCGGTGATCGCGCCCACCAGCTCCGCGTTGGAGGCATCGGGCGTGAACACGCCGCCGTTGCGCCCCAGCCGGAGCACCACGATCCGGTCCGCCACCGCCCGCACGTCCTCCATGTTGTGGCTGATCACGATGACGCCCAAGCCCCGCGCCCGCACCCGCTCGATCAGGTCCAGCACCTCCGCCGTCTGCGCGACACCCAGCGCGGCCGTCGGCTCATCCAGCATGATGAGCTTGGGGTCGAGCAGCAGCGACCGGGCGATGGCGACGGTCTGTCGTTGCCCGCCGGACAGCGACGCCACCGGCTCCCGCACGCTCGGGATGCGCGCGGACAGCTCGTTGAGCAGCGTCCAGGCGCGTATCTCCATCGAAACCTCGTCGAGCCGCAGCGGCTCTAGTTCCTTGCCAAGGAAGATGTTGGCGACGACGTCCAGGTTCTCGCACAGGGCCAGGTCCTGGAACACGGTCGCGATGCCCAGCGCCAGCGCGTCGCTGGGACCGGACAGCGCCACCTCCTTGCCGCAGAAGGTCATGGTGCCCGACGTGGGCGCGTGCACCCCGGCCAGGACCTTGACCAGCGTGGACTTGCCGGCGCCGTTGTCGCCGACCAGCGCCACCACCTCGCCCGCGTGGACTTCGAGGTTGATGTCCGTCAGGGCGGATACGGCGCCGAACTGCTTGGAGATGCCTTGCAGGCTGAGCACCACCTCACGCTGCGATGTGTCCGCCATGACCCATGCTCCCTTATGCTGTTATTGAGTGAGGCCCATCTTCTTGCAGCCCTCGGCGTAGCGCCCCGTGCATAGGGCAGATGCCGGGATGATCGGCTTGCCGTCAACTTGCTTGTCAACGATCTCCGCCTTCAGGTTGTCCGCGGTCACCAGCGCCGGCACGAACAGCCGGGCGGGCGAGCCGAACAGGGTGGCGTCCGACTTCGGCGCCTCGCCGCTCAGCAGCGCGACCGCGACGTCCGCCGCGGCGGCGGCCACGATCTCGCTCGGCTTGGAGATGGTGTTGTACTGGTCGCCCGAGATAATTAGCTGCAATCCCGCAATGGTCGCGTCGTTGCCCGTCACCGGCGGCACCGGGTTCACGCCCCCAGCCTTGAACGCTGCGATCGCGCCGCCGGCCGTGCCGTCGTTGGCCGCGACCACGCCGATGATGTTCTTGCCGAACCGCGAGATTTGGCCGCCCGCCCACTGCTGCGCCTTCGGCGGCGCCCATTCCGGCGTGTCATACTCAGCCAACAGCTTGTAGCCGCTGTTCTCAAGCCCGGCGTGGATGCCTTTCTTAATCAGGCCAGCCGCCGCGTCGGTCGGCGAGCCGTTAATCTGCAGCAGCCCGGCGTCACCCCCCGCCGGCACGCCCTTCGCCTTCAGGTGCTGCACCAGCGACACGGCGATGGACCGGCCGATCTCCTCGTTGTTGAACGACACGTAGAAATCAACCGGTGTGGACGGGATCGGGCGGTCATAGGCGATCACCTTGATCCCCTGCGCCTGCGCCTGCTTGACCAGGGACGCGGCGGCGGACGAGTCCACCGGGTCGAGCACGATGGCCTTGGCACCCTGGGTGATAACGGAGTTGAACTGCTGCTGCTGGCGCGACACGTCGCCGTCCGCGTTCTGGTAAAGGACCTTGCAGGATGGGCAAATCTTTTTCATCTGCGACACAAAGCCCGGCCGGTCGTGCTCCTCGTAGCGAGTCGAGGCTTGGTCGGGCATGAGGAACGCGACCGTCGCGTTCTCCACGGTGGCGGCGGGGGCGCTGGACGCGCCGCCGATCATGCCGAGGACAAGGGCGGCGGCGGCAACGGGTGCGGTGGACCGGGTCATGGACGTTTCCTGCTGTTGTTTACGATAAAGCATCAGGCGGCAGCGGCGAACCGCGCCCCACCGTGGTGGAGGGAGCGGAACTTCGAGGGCGGCATTCCCTTGGCGGCCAGGAACTGGCGGTTGAAGTTGGACACGTTGTTGAACCCGACCTCATAGCAGATGTCCGTCACGTTCAGCTCCGCCTGGCTCAGGTGCTGGCACGCCAGCTCGATACGCAGCGAGTTGACGTACTGCACGAACGCCATGCCGGTGTGGCGCTTGAACGAACGGGAGAACGTGCTGGCGCTTTGCCGAGTGAGCGCGGCCAGCTCCGCCTCGCGTAGGTCGCGCGTGAAGTTGCGCCCGATGTGCTGCAGCGCCAGGTTCATGGTCGTCGAAAAATAGGCTGAAGGGTCCGGCTGGAACCCGATGCCCGCGAGCAGCTCGCGCTCGCCGGCGCGGCCGAGGGTGTCGGCGATGTCCATGAACAGCGCCAGGCGGCGCGCGCCGGATGCGCCCAGCAGCTCGCGCATCAGCGGCAGCATGCGCTCGGCCGGGGCGGCTGGGAACCGGATGCCGCGGTGCGCCTCCGCCATCAGCGGCTGCAGGAAGCGCAGCTCCGGGAAAAGCGTCATGCACGCTCCGATGAACTCCGCGGTGAACTGGAGAACGAGGCACCTTTCCTCCACCACCTCCCCGTCCGCCACGTCGCTGATCCAGTTGTGCGGCAGGTTGGGGCCGGTGAGCACCAAGTCGCCCACCCCGAACGGCCCGATGTGGTCGCCCACGTACATGCGGCCGGTCGTGGCCGTCACGAGGTGCAGCTCGTACTCGGGGTGGAAATGCCACCGGACGGTCCGGAACGGGTAGCCATGCGACCAAATCTTGAACGACTGGTCGTCACGGACCTGGACAAGCTCCAGATCGGGTTTTGCCCCCATGTTTCCCCCGCCCGATACCAAGGCCCGCAGTTTGCCCGCGAGTCCATCTATCTTCCACTAAGTATATAGAACGCAGCCGACCTGGCCGGCTACGCACTTTGCAGCGCAGCATTGATACTTTTTTGTTGCGGCTTTGAATGGTGGCGGGCGTTGATGCGTGGGTAGCATGAGCCGGCCTGGTCAGCCTGCGTCAACGCATCCAGTCTCGGAGCACTGCCCCGGCCAAGATGGTAAATCCGCGCTTTCCGATCCTCTTGCAAGCACATCGGCGTCGAGCGCCATTGAATGGCACAAGGTTCCAGGACACGTTTCTACCACCGGCTGGCCCAGAGGAGAACACCAATGAACAAAACCTCAAGCGGACCGGGTCCAGACACCTACCGATTGGCGGACCTGCTTGGCTTCGCGTCCGAGCTGCTGAGCCGCGCAGGGCTTGCGCCAGACCGGGCGGCGGTCGTGGCAGAGGTCCTGGTCGAAGGCGACCTGCTCGGCCACACCACGCATGGCCTGGCGTTGCTCGCCCCCTATCTGCGGGAGATCGAATCTGGAGGCATGCAGACCGACGGCACATGGGAGGTTGTGTCGGACCGCGGCGCGGCCCTGACATGGGACGGGCGGCGGCTGCCCGGGCCATGGCTCGTAACCCAGGCCATCGAGGCCGCGCTGCCGCGGGCCGAGGCGCACGGCACGTGCACGGTGGTGATCCGGCGCAGCCACCACATCGCCTGCTTGGCCGCCTACCTTCGCCGCGCTGCCGACCAGAATAAGGTGCTGTTGCTGCTCACCTCCGACCCTAACGCCGCGAGCGTGGCGCCGTTCGGTGGAATGCGCGCCCTCTATACCCCGAACCCAATTGCCGCCGGGTTCCCGACGACGGGGCAACCGGTTCTGCTCGACGTCAGCGCCTCGACCACCACCAACGGCCTGACGACCCGCCTGCACGCGGAAGGGCGGCAGCTCGACCATCCCTGGGTGCTGGACGGCGCCGGGCAGCCTACCCAGGACCCGGCCGCTCTGTTCGCCGATCCGCCGGGCAGTATTTTGCCGTTGGGCGGCATGGACTCCGGCCACAAAGGTTATGCCTTGGGATTGATGGTCGAGGCGCTGACGGCCGGCCTGGGCGGCTTCGGCCGGGCCGACGACAAGGAAGGTTGGGGTGCGGCGGTCTTCCTGCAAATACTGGACCCAGCGGCATTTGGTGGCTCCACCGCCTTCATGCGGGAGACCGGCTGGCTGGCCGACGCTGCCCGTGCAACGCCGCCTGTGCCTGGCCAGGGCGCTGTGCGACTGCCAGGCGAGCGCGGCCTGCAAACACGCGCCCGGCAGGTGAAGGACGGCGTGCAGCTCTACCCGGCAATCATGCCAGCGCTCACTCCGTGGGCCCACCGCCTGGGCGTGCCAGCGCCTACGTCCCTGTGACAGCCCACGGTCTCTCAAGCGCCCCTACCGGGTTGCCGCCATCATGGTCCTCACCCGTCAGGAATGACGTCCGGCATTGAACGTTTTGCCGGTTCGCGGGTTAAACCCGCTCGACCGAAAGGACACCACGCGATGCAGCAACGCTGGCCCGACCGGTTTTGGATCGTACGCCACGGAGAGAGCGCCGGAAACGTGGCGCGCGACGCCGCACAGGCTTCGCGCGCCACGCACATCGACATCGCCCACCGGGACGTCGACGTGCCGCTGAGCGCACTCGGCATGGAGCAGTCGGCAGCGCTCGGCCGCTGGTTCGCTGCCCTGCCGCCGGACCATCGCCCAGATGTCCTGCTCGCCTCCCCCTACGTCCGCGCGCGGCAGACCGCGCAGTGCATCATCGACGCAGGAGGCCTCGCACCCGAGGCTTCGAACCCGGTGGCCGACGAGCGCCTGCGGGAAAAGGAGTTCGGCGTGCTCGACCGCCTGACCCGCTACGGCATCGAGCGCGACTACCCCGACCAGGCGGAGTTCCGCCGTTTCCTGGGCAAGTTCTACCACCGTCCGCCCGGCGGCGAGAGCTGGTGCGATGTCATTCTCCGCCTGCGCAGCGCGCTCGACACCATCAGCCTGCACCATGGCGGACGCCGGGTGCTGGTGGTGGGGCATCAGGTAGTCGTGCTGTGCTTCCGGTATTTGCTAGAAGAGCTGGACGAGGACGGCATCCTGGCAATCGACCGCGAAGGCGACGTCGCCAACTGCGGTGTCACCGAATACCGCTTCGACCCGGCGATGGGACCGAACGGCGGCCTGGCGCTCGCCCAATACAACTTCACGGTGCCGATGGAGCGGGAGGGCACGCCGGTCACCGCGGAGCCGGACCAGCCGCTGGCCTCAGCATGACGCCCGTCACCGAGGCGCTGCTCCGCGCCCATCCGCTGCCCCGGCACGAGACCGGCGGGGACAAGGAGGCACGGGGCACTGTGCTAGTCGTGGGCGGCAGCCTTGAGGTGCCAGGCGGCGCGTTGCTCGCCGCCGTGGCCGCGCTTCGGGCGGGCGCTGGCAAGCTGCAGATCGCCACCTGTCGCAGCGTCGCGGTCGGCATGGGCCTGGCGGTGCCAGAGGCCCTGGTCATGGGCCTGCCGGAAACCGAGGCCGGGGGCATCGCGCCCGAAGCCGCCGAGCGCGTGGCCGCCCGCGCGGCGCGTGCCGATACCGTGCTGGTCGGCCCCGGCATGATGGACCCGGACGCGACGGCCCTTTTGGTGGCTGGGCTGCTGGAACGAATCGATGGCCGGACGATCGTGCTGGACGCCGGGGCGCTGCACGACCTCGGCGCGCAGCAGGGTGCGTTGCGCCGCCATGCCGGCCGCGTGGTCCTGACGCCGCACGCGGGCGAGATGGCGCACCTGCTTGGGATCGCGCGCACCGAGGTCGAGTCGGACCCGTTGGCCGCCGCACGGCGCACCGCCGGCCTGCTCGGGTGCACCGTGGTGATGAAAGGCGCCGAAACCCACGTCGTGACGCCGCAGGGCGAGGCCTGGCTGTTCCAAGGCGGCACGATTGGGCTGGCAACGTCCGGCAGTGGCGACACGCTGGCCGGGGTGATCACCGGGCTATTGGCCCGTGGCGCGCCGCCGGTTTGGGCGGCGATTTGGGGCGTTTACCTGCATGGCACCGCTGGGGCGCGGCTCATGCAGCAGCACGGCGGAGTGGGTTTCCTGGCACGGGAGCTGTTGGCAGAAGTTCCGGCGGTGATGGCCGGCCTACAGGAGTAAGCATAACCCACCCGGGCTACGTAACCCGGGTGGATCAATCCCAGGATTACTTGCGTTTGGACTTGGCCCGGTAGGTCGGCGTCCACCACTTGACCGGCTGCGGCTCGCGGTCCCGTGGCGTCCGCTCAATCGCAGTCTTGCGCACCGTCTTGCGAAGGGCCGGCGCAGCAGCAGGCTCAGACGCCGCAGCCGCCGGGGGTTTTGCCGCTGCCTGGAACGTTTCAAGCGCCTGGTTCGCTGCCGCCAATGCCTCACGATGGGCGAGTTCTGCATGTGCAAGCCGGGTTTGCAGGCCCTGCGCGGTTACTTGCGCGTCATGCAGCGCACGACGGGTGGCGGCGTGGGCGGCGCGCTCCTGTTCGAGCTGCGCCTCCAGTTCGGCGACGCGGCTCTTGACCGCAGCGTCCTGCTCGCCACGGCTGTTGAGCACCACCACCGGAACGCCGCCGTCCTGCACGAATTTGTGCCGTGCCCGCGCCTGGTCGGGCCGCTGCTGCGGCGCCTGCCCTGTCGGGCCGCGCAGGCCGAGAGCCAGGCGCATCCTTGACTCGGTCGCGTCGTCCTCGTCTACGGATGTAGTGGTGCTGTTTTTGGAGTCGGGCATGTATTGACGTGTCGCTTCTATCGTTGCTTGTTTCGGTGGCGCCCTCTCAACTGTGTGACAAGGGCGTGGTTCCCGGAACTTGCGGAACGCGGCCTTCCAGAGGATAGGCCGGGTCATTGTAGCCCGGGGTCGAAGGATGGCCTGCTGAAACCAGCCCATCTACTAATGCTTCATCTTCTGGCGTGAAGCAATACCCTAATGCGCCCAGGTAATCGGCCCACTGCGCCTCGGTCCGCGGCCCGGTGATTGCACCCGTGACCAAAGCGTTGTTCAGTACCCAAGCCAGCGCAAACTGGCCCGGCGTTATGCCGCGCCTCTCCGCGTGATCCGCTAGAATGGCCGCAATCCGCAGGCTTTCCGGCCGGAACTCAGTCTCCAACATGCGCTTGTCCTGCCGCCCGGCCCGGGTGTCGTCCGCTGGCGCCGCATCCGGCCGATACTTTCCAGTCAGCACGCCACGCGCCAAAGGACTGTACGGAAACACACCAAGTCCAAACGCGGCGCAGGCGGGCAGGTGTTCAACTTCCGGCATTCGGTTCATCGCGTTGTAATAAGGCTGGCTGACCACCGGACGGTCTGCGCCGGCCTCGTCGCACAACCGGCAAATCTCGGCCAGCCGCCACGCCCGGTAATTGGACACGCCAAAGTAACGCACCTTGCCGGCGCGGATCAGGTCCAGCACCGCGTGCACCGTCTCCGCCAGCGGCGTCGCGTGGTCCTCCTTATGCAAGTACAGCACGTCAATCACCTCCGTGCCCAGCCGGCGCAGGCTGGCTTCGGCCGCGTCGAACACATGCCGCCGGGACAGCCCGCGGTCATTGGGGCCAGCGCCGGTCGGGTTGGCGAGCTTGGTCGCCAGCACCCACCAACCCCGCCGCGCGGCGATGGCGCGGCCCACGATTTCCTCCGACCGGCCACCCTCATAGGCGTTCGCGGTGTCGATGAAGTTCACCCCGGCCTCGGCGGCAGCGTCGATGATGCGCCGCGCCGTTGGCTCGTCAGTAGGCCCGCCAAACATCATCGTGCCCAGGCACAGCGGCGACACTTTCAGGCCGCTCCGCCCCAGGTTGCGGTACTGCATCAGGCCGCAGGCCGTGCAGAAGTCATAATGCAGGGCAAATACGGACGATGTTTCATGCGAAGCCGCTCCCAATCACAAGACACTACTGTAAATCGAATGACCGTGCGGTAAAGATTGCACGACACCGTCGTACGCCATGAGGGACCTGTGGGCAGCATCGCCGTGCGTGTGGACGCCTTCACCCGGCGCTTCGGGCTGCGTGTGCCGATCCTGCTCGCGCCCATGGCGGGCGCTTGCCCCCCGGCGCTGTCCGCCGCCGTCGCCAACGCGGGCGGGCTTGGCGCATGCGGCGCGTTGCTGATGCCGCCCGCAGCCATCGTGGACTGGGCCGCGCAGGTCCGCGCGGCGAGCAACGGCGTGTTCCAGATCAATTTATGGGTCCCTGATCCGCCGCCCCGCCGCGACCCGGCGCACGAGGCGCGGCTGCGTGGGTTCCTCGCCGCCTGGGGTCCGCCGGTCCCGGACACTGCCGGGGATGCCGCGCTGATGGATTTCGCGTCGCAGTGCGAGGCCCTGCTTGCCGCCCGCGCGCCTGTCGTTTCCTCCATCATGGGCCTGTTTCCACCGGACTTCGTGGCCCGGCTCAAGGCCGCCGGCATCGCCTGGTTCGCCACCGTCACCACCGTGGCCGAGGCGCGCGCCGCCGAGGCGGCCGGCGCCGACGCCGTGGTGGCGCAGGGCATGGAGGCCGGCGGCCACCGCGGCTGCTTCGACGCGGCGGACGCCGAGCGCAACCAGGTCGGCCTGTTCGCCCTGCTGCCCGCGGTGGCCGACGCGGTCCGGGTGCCGGTGGTCGCCACCGGCGGCATCGCCGACGCGCGCGGGGTCGCGGCCGCGCTGCTGCTGGGCGCCAGCGCCGTGCAGATCGGCACCGGGTTCCTGCGCTGTCCGGAGGCGGGCCTCGCGCAGCCCTGGGCCGACGCGCTTGGCCGCGCCGCGCCGGAAGGCACCATGCTGACCCGCGCGTTCAGCGGCCGGGCCGGACGCAGCCTCGCCAACGCCTATGCCCACGCGGCCTCGGCGTCGGACGCGCCGGCGCCGGCGCTCTACCCGGTGCAGCGCGGCCTTACCACCGCGATGCGCTCGGATGCGCAGGCGGCCGGGGACATCGGGCGCATGCAGGCCTGGGCCGGCCAGTCCGCCGCGCTGGCCCGGGCGGAACCGGCCGGGGACGTGGTTCGGACGATCTGGGAGGCGGCCCGGCTGGTGGTGCCGGGTTAAGCTGACCTTCCCCGCCCCGGCAATGCGGCATAGGCTATCGCCATGGACCAGCACGCAAAGGCCGCCGCATTCCAGGCGTTGCACGCCCGACCCGGCGCGTTCGTCATGCCGAACCCATGGGACGCCGGCACCGCGCGCATCCTGGCGGCGCTAGGCTTCGAAGCGCTTGCCACCACCAGCGCCGGCCTGGCGTTCGCGCTGGGCCGCCGCGATGGCGAGGGCGCGGTCAGCCGTGACGAGACCCTGGCCAACGCGCGCGAGATCGTGGACGCCACGGCGCTGCCGGTGTCCGCGGACCTGGAGAACGGCTTCGGCGACAGCCCGGACGACGCGGCCGAAACCATCCGCCTGGCAGCCGCGGCTGGCCTGGTGGGCGGCTCAATCGAGGACGCGACCGGCGACCGGGCGCGTCCGGTCTATGACGCGGCCCAGGCGCAGGAGCGCGTTATCGCCGCCGTCGCCGCCGCGCGGGCGCTGCCGTTCCCGTTCATGCTGTCTGCCCGGGCGGAGAACTTCCTGCACGGCCGGCCGGACCTCGATGACACCATCCGCCGGCTGCAATCGTTCGAGCGCGCCGGGGCGGACGTGCTGTATGCGCCGGGCCTGCCGGACCTTGACGCGGTACGGGCCGTGTGCGGCGCGGTAGGCTGTCCGGTGAACGTGCTGGCCGGGTCCAACCCGGCATTCACCGTGGCGGCGCTGGCGGATGCCGGGGTGCGGCGCATCAGCCTGGGCTCCGCGCTGAACCGCGCGGCGCTCGGCGCCCTCGTGCGGGCGGCGCGGGAGGTGATGGAGCACGGCACGTTCGACTTCGCGCGCGGCGCGCTGCCGTTCGCGGAGGCTGGCGCGCACATGCGCCCGGGACGCTGACATTCACTGCGGGAAGGGCGACACGCCGATGATGTGCGCGTGCCCGCCCAGCATCAACGCGTAGGCCACCACGCCTGCCAACGGCCGCCACCATCCGAGTTCGCTGATATTGAAGCTGCTGCGTCCGGCCAGGATGGCGGCGAACGGCAGGATGGAGGTGCGGGACGCGAAGGCGTCCCAGGCCGGGCCGCCCAGCACCCGCCGGCGTTTGGCGTCAATCGAGACCGTGCCGGCCACCGCGACCACCGCGAGCGCCGCGAAGAACAACAGCGACGCGGCATCGCCGTTGCTGATGAGATGGACCACCGACCAGATCGCGACGCCCACCAGGAATGGGTGCCGCGTGATCCGCACGACGCCGCGGGGCGGCTGCGCCACCAGTCCCTCCTGCGCGACGGCGGTGGGGTTGGGCGTGGTCAGGCCGACCACCACCAGCAGGAACGCCGGCAGCATCAGCACGACGGCGAACAGCTTCCACCACTGCGGCATGTCCCAAACGGGCACGTACGCGGCGCTGGCATAGGCCGACACCAGCCACGCCATCGCCGCGACCGATGCGACCGAGAACGCCAGCATGTAGCCGCGCAGCCCGATGGCGCCCACAAGGCCGTCACGCATCCGGGTGCCGGACACGCCGAGGTGGATGCCGATGAAGAACAGCGCGGCAAAGCTGAGTGAGATCATGGGTGACCCCTGCATTGCCGGCGCTGGCTGGCTCGGCCGCCTACTTTGACCGCGTTGCAGCCGAAGCAAAAGGGGCGGCAAAGTTTGCCGTGCCGCCATATGGAGGGAGACGCCACCCGCTTGCGCCGGCCCCGCTTGCACCGACAATGACGGCCTGGCCATCATCGGCCTATCTCGGAGGCTTAATGCGCATCCTCGTTCTCATGCTCCTGCTCTGGGCCTTGCCCGCCCGGGCCGACATCACGCTCGGCGCGGTCCTGTCGTTGACCGGTCCGGCGGCGGGCCTCGGCATCCCCGCGCGCAACACCATCGACTTGCTGCCGCGCATGATGGCTGGGCAGGCGGTGCGCTGGGTGGTGCTGGACGACGCGTCCGACACCACCGCCGCGGTACGCGCCGCGCGCAAGCTGATCGAGGAGGAGCAGGTGGACGCCATCCTTGGCCCGTCCAATGCGCCGAACTCGCTTGCGTTGCTGGACGTGATCGGCGCGGCCGGGGTGCCGATGGTGAGCCTGGCCGGCTCTAGCAGCATCATCGAACCGCCGGAGGGCAACCGCCGCTGGGCGTTCAAGCTGATCCCGAGCGAGCGCGTCGCCACCACGCAGGTCGTGGATGCCATGGTGCGCGGCAACCAGCGCACCCTGGGCCAAATCGGCTTCGCCAACTCGCTGGGCGACGGCTACATCAACGCGTTGGAGGCGCAGGCGGCGGAGCGGGGCATCCGCACGCTGCTGCAGGTCCGTTACAACCTTGGCGACGCCAGCGTCACGCCGCAGGTGCTGCGTCTCATGCAGGCGCGGCCGAACGCGATGTTCGTGGCTGCCAGCAGCACGCCGGCCACCACGCCCATCATCGACCTGCGCGCCCGTGGGTTCGCCGGGCCGATTTACACGATACAGGGCATCGCCGGCCCGGAGGCGTTGCGCGTGGGCGGCCGGGCGCTGGACGGGGTGCTGTTCTCCTCGGTGCCGGTGCTGGTGGCCGAACAGTTGGCCGATGGGCACCCGGTGAAGGCGCAGGCCCTCGCCTACGTCCAGGCCTATGAGGGCAAGTTCGGCCCTGGCAGCCGCAGCCTGTTTGGCGCAACCCTGTGGGACGGGTTCCTGCTGATCGACGCCGCCGCCCCCAAGGCGCTGCTGGCCGGGCAGCCCGGCACGCCGGAGTTTCGCCTTGCGTTGCGGGACGGCATGGAGAACGTCCGTGGCCTGGCCGGCGCCGAGGCGGTATTCAACCTGGCCCCCACTGACCACAGCGGCGCACAGGCCAACAGCCAGGTGATGGTCGAAATCCGCAACGGCGGTTACCGGTTGCTGACCCCATGAGCACCGGCCGCCACGTCACCGTGAACGAGCCTGCGCGCCAGCGCACGCAGCAGGAAACCGAACAGGCGCCGACCCGCGGCGGCGTCACCTACCTGGAGGCCGGCGCAGGCGTCCCGGTGTTGTTCCTGCACGGCATCGGTGGCGCGGCCCGGGTCTGGACGCCGCAGCTCGATGCGTTCGCAGCGGCCGGCTACCGCGCGCTGGCCTGGGACATGCCGGGCTATGGCGGCTCCGCGCCGTTGCCGCTGGCGACGATGGACGCGCTGGCGGCGGCGCTCGGCGGCTTCATCGCGGAGCTTGGGCTCGACCGTCCCGTGCTGGTGGGCCACAGCATCGGCGGCATGGTCGTGCAACGCCTGCTGGCCGAAGCGCCGCACGCTGCGCGCGCCGTGGTCCTGGCGCAAACCAGCGCCGCCTTCGGCAGCAAGGACCCGGCCTGGGAGCAGGCGTTCATCAGCGCCCGCCTCGGCCCGTTGGACGCGGGGCGCGGCATGGCGGACCTAGCAGAGGCCATGGTGGCGGACCTAGTGGGCGATGCCCCAGACCCGGCCGGCGTGGCATTGGCACAGGACTGCTTGGCCCGCACCCCGGACAGCACCTACCGCGACAGCGTGCTGGCGATGCCGGGCTTCGACCAGCGGGCGGCGCTCGGCCGCATCGCCGTCCCCACGCTGCTGCTGGCTGGCAGCCGGGACCGCAGCGCGCCGGCCGCCGGGATGGAGCGCATGGCGGCGCGCATTCCCGGCGCACGCTGCGTCGTGCTGGACGGCGTGGGCCACCTCGCCAACCTGGAGCGTCCGGCGGAGTTCAACGCCGCCGTGCTTGGTTTCCTTGATGCGAAGCTCAGCCGTTCGGACGCAGCACCACCTTGATGCAACTGTCTTTCTTGTCACGGAACTTCTTGTAAAGCTCCGGCCCGTCCTCAAGCCCGGTCGCCCGGTGCGTTATGATGAAGGACGGGTCGATCTCGCCCTTCTCGATCCGCTCCAGCAGCGGCTTCATGTAGCGGATCATGTGCGTCTGGCCGGTTTTTAAGGTCAGCCCCTTTTGCATCAACGCGCCCATCGCGACCGGCCCGACCTGGCCGGCGTAAACGCCCGGCATGGAGACGATGCCGCCGGGCCGGCAAGCCAGGATGGCCTGGTTCAGCGCGAACGGACGCTCAAGGCTCACGGTGTGCGCCATGACGGTGGAAATGATGCTCTGCGCCGTGGTGGCGCCATGGCTTTCCAGCCCCACCGCCTCGATCACCGCATCCGGGCCTTGGCCGTGCGTCATCTCCAAGATTTTCTCCTGCAGGTCGCCTTCCGTGAAGTCGATGGTCTCCGCGCCGGACTGCCGCGCCAGCGCCAGCCGCTCCGGCACGGTGTCAATCGAGATCACCCGCTTGGCGCCCAGCATCTGGCAGCACTTGATCGCCAGCAGCCCGACCGGGCCGCAGCCCCAAATGGCGACGGTGTCGTCCGGCTTGATCTCGCAGTGGTCGGCCGCCATGAACGCGGTCGGGAAAATGTCGGACAGGAACAGCACCTGCTCGTCCGACAGCGAGTCCGGCACCTTGATCGGCCCCACGTCCGCGTAGGGCACGCGGAGATACTGCGCCTGTCCGCCGGGGAAGCCGCCGGTGATGTGGCTGAAACCGAACAGCCCGGCCAGGGGATAGCCATACTGCTTGGCCTGCATCTCGCCGTTCGGGTTGGTGCGCTCGCAGCAGGACCAGTTGCCCCACTTGCACTGCCGGCACTCGCCGCAGCAGATGGTGAACGGCACCACCACGCGGTCGCCCACCTTCAGCTTGTGGTTGTCACGACCGACTTCCACCACCTCGCCCATGCACTCGTGGCCCATCACGTCGCCGCGCTCCATGGTCGGCACGAAGCCGCCCATGAGGTGCAGGTCCGAGCCGCAGATGGCGCAGGCGCTCACTTTGATGATGGCGTCCCGGCCTTCCTGGATGGTGGGGTCCGGCACCGTCTCGCACCGGATGTCTTCCTTGCCGTGCCAGGTGAGTGCGCGCATTGCGGTGTCTTTCGCTGAACGTGAGTTCGCCACTAACGCCGCAAATCCGGCACATCGCATCCAGTCCCGGGATTGTGATGGCGGCGGCGCCTGGGCGGCGCTGGACAGGCCCTGCCGGGGGTGTGCCTGTGCTCGGCTCGGACAGAAGGGGCTGCATGTTGAACAGGGTTCTAGGAGCGTTGGCCGCATTCGCGTGCGGCGTCGCGCCGGCCATGGCGCAGGCGCCGCCGCGGGACACGCTGGAGGTGATACGCAGCCGCGGCCAACTGGTCTGCGGCGTCGCCACCGCCGGGGTGGGCCTCAGCATCCCGGACAGCCAAGGAGTGTGGCGCGGCATCGACGCCGACTACTGCCGCGCCATGGCGGCGGTGGCCACGGGATCGGCCGACAAGCTGCGCTTCGTGCCGACCACGACGCAGCAGCGGTTCACCGCGCTGCAATCCGGCGAGGTGGACGTGCTGGCCCGCGCCACGACCTGGACCTACTTACGCGATGTCACCGTCGGTTTGAACTTCGCCGTGGTCAGCCTCTATGACGGCCAGGGCTTCATGGTCAAAAAGGCGCTTGGCGTGAAGGCCGCGACCGAGTTGGACGGCGCAACCATCTGCCTGTTGCCCGGCACCACGTCCGAACAGAACGTGTCGGATTTTTTCCGCGCCAATAAAATCAAGTTCCAGCCGGTGGTGATCGAGGCCGCGGCCGAAATCCAGCGGGCGTTCCTGTCGGGCCGCTGCGACGTGTACTCCAACGACCGCACCGACATGGCCGGCATCCGCGCCGCCCAGGGCGCCCGGGCGGACGAGCTGGTGATTTTACCGGAACTCATCAGCAAGGAGCCGCTCGGCCCGCTGGTGCGCAAGAACGACGCGCGCTGGTTCGACGTGGTGCGCTGGACCCACTTCGCCCTGGTGGCCGCCGAGGAGCTTGGCGTGACCCAGGCCAACGTGGACCAGATGAAAAGCAGCACCAACCCTGAAGTGCGCCGCCTGCTGGGCACTGAGGGCGATTTCGGCAAGCAAATGGGCCTGGACAACGGCTGGGCGGCGGCGGCCATCAAGGCGGTGGGCAACTATGGCGAGGTCTGGGACCGCAACCAAAAGCCGCTCGGCGCCGACCGCGGCTTGAACCGGCTGTGGAAGGACGGCGGCCTGCAATACGCGCCGCCTTTCCGATGACGCACCTGGCGCTCCGCCAGATGCTGTTGGGGTAGCGGGATGCCAGACGCACTGCCAACGGCATCCACCCGGCAAGCCGCCCAGGGCAACCCCAGCAAGCAGATCATTGGCCTCGACGCTATCCGCTGCCTGGCGGCCGTGATGGTGACCGTGTTCCATTTGGGATACTGGTTCTGGGCTGGAGCGGCGGACCACCCGGGCTATGGGGGTTCGGGCGTCAGCTACGAGTGGCTCGCGCCGTTCACCTGGTTCGGATGGGTCGGCGTCCAGGTGTTCTTCGTGCTGTCCGGCTTCGTCATCGCATACTCCGCCAATGGGGCGGACGCGGGCGCCTTTCTCCGGAGCCGCATCCTGCGCCTGGTCCCGGCGGCTTGGATTTGCGCCACGTTGACGCTCGCCGTGTTCGCGCTCATCAGCTTCGGCCCGATGTGGAAGCGCGACGCGGCGCGGGCCTGGCTGAACTCGCTGCTGTTCCATCTATTTGGGCCTTGGATCGACTCTTCCTATTGGACGCTGGGCGTCGAGGTGTCGTTCTACGCTGTGGTCCTGGCCCTGTTGTTCTTCAAGAAGTTTGCGCACATGCCCAAAGTGGTCGGCGCCATCGGCCTGGCCAGCGTTGCGTTCTGGTCGGTCCGCTCCCTCACCTCCGTATGGCCCGGCATCGCTCCGGAGCTTGCCCAATGGCTCCGCGCCGCCGACGGCGACACGACGCGGGTGTTGCAGCTCATGCTGTTGCACCACGGCTGCTTTTTCGCAATCGGCGTGTTCCTGTGGCTGTGCCTGTTCGAGTTCACGAGCGTGCGAAGGGTGGCGATGATCCTGGCGTTCGTTGGTGGCGGCATGATCCAGGTCGTGAGCGTGGCGCTGCATCATAACGACGCGGCCCACTCGAATTTCTCTCCCCTGGCCCCTCTCCTGGTCTGGACCCTGTCGCTGGGTCTGATTATCGCGTCGGTCCTCGCCAACAGAGACCTTGCTGCCCGGTTCGGCTGGCTGGCGTCGCCGATGCGCCGGGTTGGCCTGATGACCTATCCGTTGTACCTGCTGCATCAAATGATCGGCTTCACCGTGATCGAGGCAGTTCGCGGCCTGCTCCCGGATGGCGTCGTCCTATGCCTGACGATGCTGGGCCTGGTGGCGCTGGCGTATGTGGTGTCGGCCTATCTGGAGCCGGCTGTGCGGCGCGTCCTCGCGCATGCACTGTCGATGTGGCCCGGAGGCACGCCCGCTAACGCACGGGCGCGGAACTGAGCCGATGCCGAACCAGGAGAACGCGGCCTCGTAGCCCCGCGCCTGGATCGGCGCGACCGTCAGCGCCGACCCGGCGCCGAACCCCATAACGGTCAACTTGCCGACGCGGGCGCCATGCACCGCATGGGGCTTACGAGAAGCGTCCAGCCTTACTGCAGGTTGGCGATCATGCACATGCACGCGACGCCGCAAATCAACTGGAGCCACCGGTTACGACTTGCAGCGTGCGGCGTTGTCTCAATCGTGGAGGCTGCTTGCATGAATTTCCCTTTACCGCCCTGGTTCCAGGCCACGGTCCAGCTCTGCGGGCGTTGGCGCATTGAGCGCCTTCCAGACCGGTGCCATCCTCACGCCGGTCGCCAAGTTCCGGGCCAGGGATGCGCGGCGCGCCCGCCTGGCGCATCGCTCCGGTTCGCTTGGCTGGTGGGCATGGAATGAGCCGGCCTAGCAGGGACATCGAAGCAGAGGCCGGCCTATTTGCCAGCGGCGCGGAGCTTGGGGCGCTGATGCACGCCCATGACTGGTCCGCCTCGCCGCTCGGCAGGCCGGATGCCTGGCCGCAGGCGCTCCGTACCTTGGTGAGCGTCATGCTGAGCGCGAAGCAGCCGATGTTCGTCGTTTGGGGCGCGGCGCGTGTCCTGCTGTACAACGGCGACTACGCGTTGTTGCTGGGCCAGCGGCACCCGGCCGCGCTGGGGCGGCCGTTCCTTGAGGTCTGGCAGGATATCGCGGACGAGTCGCGTCCCCTCGTGGACCGCACCTACGCCGGCCACTCGACGCACATGGACGACATCGAGCTGCACGTGCGCCGCAACGGCGCTATCGAGGAAACGCATTTTGCGTTCTCCTACACTCCCGTGCGGGACGAGGCCGGGACGGTGGCCGGCCTGTTCTGCGTCTGCACCGAGACCACGGCCCAGGTACTGGCCGAGCGCCGCCGGACGCAGGAGAACAAGGGGCTAGGGCAACTGTTCCACCAGGCGCCCGGCTTCATGTGCGTGCTGCGCGGGCCGGACCACGTGTTCGAGATGGCGAACGCCGCCTACGTGACGTTCGCGGGGCGGGACAACCTGCTGGGCCGGCCCGTGCGCGAGGCGCTGTCGGAGATCGAAGCCCAGGGCTTCGTCGCGATGCTGGACGACGTTTATGCCACCAACCAGCCGCGCGTCGGGCAGGGCGTGCCCATCCAGCTCCAGGCCGATCCGTATGCTCCCGCCCTGCAACGCTACGTGGACTTCGTCTGTCAACCGATCACCGACATGCAGGGCCGCGTCACCGGCATTTTCATGCAGGGCACCGACATCACCGGGACGCACCAGGCCAACGCGGCGTTGCGGGCCGAACGGGACCGCTGCCAAGCCATCCTCGAAAGCATTTCCGACTGCTTTATCCTGCTGGACGACGAGTTCCGGGTCTTGCAGGTCAACGCGAAGGCGCTGCGCACCGACGGCCGCCCCGCGTCGGAGTTGTTGGGCCAGACCTATTGGCAGCTCTGGCCCGGCACCGAGGATAGCGAGGCCGGCCGCCAGTTCCGGCACGCTGTCGACGCACAGGAGCCAATCAACTTAGATATCCGCTACGTGTTCCCGGATGGCCGGACGGTTTGGATGGAAATCCGCGGCTATCCGTCCGATGGCGGCCTGGCGTTGTTCTACCGCGACGTGACGGAGCGCCGGTGCGACGAGGCGAGGCTGCACGAAAGCGAGATGCGGTTCCGCGGCATCACGGACTCGATCGACCACATGGTCTGGTCTACCCTGCCGGACGGGTTCCACGACTACTACAACCAACGCTGGTACGACTACATCGGCGTGCCGCCCGGCTCGACCGACGGCGAGGCCTGGAGTGGCGTGTTCCATCCAGACGACCAGCAACGCGCCTGGACCGTCTGGCGTCACTGCCTGGCGACCGGGGAACCCTACCACATCGAATACCGGCTGCGGCACCGCTCGGGAGAGTACCGCTGGGTGCTGGGCCGGGCGCAAGCGGTGCGGGATGCGGACGGGCGCATCGTCCGGTGGTACGGCACCTGCACCGACATCCAGGAGATCGTGGAGGCGCGCGACGTGCTGGCCCGGTCGCGCGAGGGGCTGGAGCAGCTCATTGCCGCGCGCACCGCCGAGCTTGTGCAGGCGAACCGGCGTCTCCAGGCGGAGGCCCGGGAGCGCGAGCGGGCCGAGGACGCGTTGCGCCAGTCGCAGAAGATGGAGGCGGTGGGGCAGCTCACCGGCGGCATCGCGCACGACTTCAACAATATGCTGCAGGCGGTGTCCGGCAGCCTGCAGGTGATGCAGCGCCGCATTGCCCAGGGCCGCCCGCAGGACGTTGTGCGCTATGTCGACATGGCGCAGCAGGGCGTGTCCCGCGCCGCCACGCTGACCCAGCGCCTGCTGGCGTTCGCGCGGCGGCAGGCCTTGGACCCGCGCCCGGTGGTGCTGGACACGCTGCTGCCCGGCATGGCGGAGCTGATTGGCCGCGCCGTCGGCCCCAGCGTTGAGGTGCAAACCCAGCTTTATGAGGGCGCCGGGCCGGTGCGCTGCGACGCGAACCAGTTGGAGAACGCATTGCTGAACCTTGCCATCAACGCGCGGGACGCCATGCCGGGCGGCGGCCGCCTGACGATCCGCACGGCGGAGGCTCGTCTCGGCCCGGCCGACATCGCCGGGCACGACGGCATGGCGCCGGGCGACTATGTCGAGATCGCGGTGTCCGATACAGGCGCCGGCATGACGCCGGAGGTGCGGGCGCGCGCGTTCGAGCCGTTCTTCACCACGAAGCCAATCGGCCAGGGCACCGGGCTCGGCTTGTCGCAGCTATATGGCTTCGTGCGGCAGTCTGGCGGCCTGGTGCGGCTTGAAAGCACGCCCGGAGGGGGCACGACGGTGCGCATCCTGCTGCCCCGGCACACAACGGAATCTTCGCCCGCGGACGGCGCGGAGTCTGATTCAGACCACTCCCAGTCTGACGCGCCCGAAACGGTGCTGCTGGTGGAGGACGAGGCGGCGATCCGCGGCTTGGTGGCCGACGCGCTGCGCGAGCAGGGCTACAAGGTGTTCGAGGCCGTGGACGGCGCGGCGGGCCTGCGGCTGCTGCAGTCCGGGCAAGTGGATTTGCTGGTGACCGACGTGGGGCTGCCGGGCCTGAACGGCCGGCAGCTAGCCGACGCCGGACGCGTCATGCAGCCCGGGCTGAAAGTGCTGTTCATCACCGGATACGACCACGGCGTGACGGAGGGCAGCGTGTTCGAGCCGGGGATGGAGCTGATCGTCAAGCCTTTCACGCTCGGCACGCTGGTGCGGAAGGTGCGCGCCATGCTGGAGGGAAACCTTGACCCAGCCGTGCCCCGAGGCCCTGGGTAGGACCGGATGCGTCACGCGGCCCAGCCGCATGCCCGCAGCCCAGCCTGCATATGCGCCGGCGGCGGTGCGACGGCATCGAGCGGCGGGGCGAGCGGCAAATGGATGGCGCGCGCCAGCAACTGCAACGGCCCTGCCCCGCCTGCGTACACCGGATCTCCCGCGACCGGGCACCCCAGCGCCGCGCAGTGCACCCGCACCTGATGGGTGCGTCCGGTGCGGGGATGCAGCTCCAGCCAAGCGAATCCCGTGGCCCGGCCCAGCACCCGCCACTCGGTCTGCGCCGCCTGCCCGGCCGCGTCCGTCACCATGCGCCAGCCCGCTGGCCCGGTCCGTTTCAGCAGTGGCGCGTCCACCACGCCGGCATCCTGGCCCGGCCCGCCCCTGACCACCGCCCAATAGGTTTTCCGCGCCAACCCGCCCGCGAACGCCGCCTGCGCCGCGTGCAGCGCCGCCCGGCGCAGCGCCACCACCAGGCACCCGGACGTGTCCGCGTCCAGCCGGTGCGCGAGCCACGGCCCGTCCTTGCGCCGGGACAGCATCGGGAAAAAGTCTTCAACGCTCGGCCCGCCACGCGGCCCGGCGTGCACCGGCAGGCCGGCGGGCTTGTCCAGCACGACGAAGCGCAGGTCTTGGAACAGGATGGGCGGCATGCGCGCCAGGTTGACAGTTGCGCCGCGCCAGCGGAAGCACGGGCAATGCCTGATGACCGCATCTGCGGCCCCAACGCCGTCGCCGCCCTGTTCGCTCGCCGGCCCGACAGCGTGATGCGCCTGTTCTACACCGAGGAGGCCAAGACGGCCGCCGGGCCATTCTGCGCCGCCATGGCCAAGGTGCGCCGCCCCTACCGCCTGCTGCCGCCGGATGAGATGGAGCGTGCGGCCGGCACGCCGCACCATGGCGGCGTGTGCGCCATCGCCACCGCGCGCCCGGTTGGCATGATGGATTTCGTGCGCCCGCCGCGGCATCCGCTGCTGCTGGTGCTGGACAGCGTGGGCAACCCGCACAACCTCGGCGCCATCGCCCGCAGCGCCGCATTCTTTGGCGTGCAGGCCCTGCTGCTGCATGAAACGCCATTGCAGGCCATGCCGTCCGACGCCGCCTACCGGGTGGCGGAGGGCGGGCTCGAGTACCTTGACGTTTACAAGACCCGGAACCTGCGCAAGGCGCTGCTGGCGCTCGATCCGCACTACCGCACCGTCGCCGCCACGCTCGCCTCCGCCGCGGTCCCGCTGCACGCCCTGCCACGGGACCGTCCGGTGGCGCTGGTGCTGGGCAACGAGGAGCGCGGCGTCGGGTTCGACGCGTTGGAAACCTGCCGCCGGCAAATCCGCGTGCCGGGCCACGGTCCCATCCAGAGCCTGAACGTGGCGCAGGCTGCCGCGGTCATGCTGCACGCCCTCACCAGCCAACACGTCTAAGGATTCAGCCATGCGCATCCACCTGCAAAGCCAACCGGACGATGGGCACTTCGCGCTGACGCCAGAACAGTGGGACACCGCCTGCGCCCGCGCGCCGGACGTGTCGGACGGCCACGAGGTCTCGTTTGGCGACGACCCCGGCGCGTTCGCCGCCGCCCTGCGCGATGCGGAGGCTTTGGTGGCGCAAGCCAGCGGCGTGGCCACGCTGTTCCCGGTGGATGCGCCGCGTTTGCGGCTGATCTTCTGCACCTCCGCCGGCCTGGACCGCCTAGCGCCGTTCGACTGGCTGCCGCCGGGGGTGGAGCTGTTGAACAACCGCGGCACCCACGGCGCCAAGGCCGGCGAGTACGGCTTGATGGCGCTGCTGATGCTGGCGAATCGGATGCCGGCCTTCGCCACGGCGCAGCGCGAGGGCGCATGGCGTCCCGGGCACGGCACGGTCCTGGCGGGACAGCACGTGGTGGTGGTGGGCCTGGGCGCGCTCGGCGGCAGCGTGGCCGGGCACGCGGCGCGGTTCGGCATGGCGGTCACCGGCGTGCGTGCCCGGGCCGAGCCGCACCCGGACTGCGCCCGCGTGGTGACGATGGACGAGCTGGACACGGTGCTGCCCGAGGCGGACACTCTGGTGTTGGCGACGCCGCTCACCGACCTGACGCGCGGGTTGCTGGACCGGCGCCGCATCGCGCTGCTGCCGCCCGGCGCAGGCGTCGTAAACATCGGCCGCGGCGCGTTGGTGGACCAGGACGCGCTGTGCGACGCCCTGGACGCCGGCCGGCTCGGCGGCGCGGTGCTGGACGTGTTCGTGCCGGAACCGGTGCCGCCGAGCCACCGGCTGTGGGCCACGCCGAACCTGGTTATGACCCCGCATATGTCGGCCGATGACCCGGCCACCTACATCCCGCGCAGCCTTGACATCTTTTTCGACAACCTCCGCGCGCTGCGCGACGGCCGGCCGTTGCCAAACAGGTTCGATGTCGCGCGCGGCTACTAGGTTCAGTCCGCCGCCCCAGTTTCCGTTGCGGGGTGCGGCGCCGCCAGCTTGGCCTCCGAGTACGCCCGGTCCAGCACCAGCTCGAACAGCAACAACGAGCGCCCGGTCACGACGTACTCGGTGCCGAAGCCGAAGCGCGTGTCGTCTGGCCCGTCCTCCTGGTTGGTGTCGATGGAGCAGCGCCACCCCAGGCCACCCGGCACCTCCGGCAGAAGGAACGGCACGCCATCGTGGTATGAGTTCAGGATCACCAGCACCGTCGCGTCCGAACCGCGGCGGCGGATGCCGGACACCTGGGCGCGGCCGTCCAGCATGATGCCCAGGCACCGCGTGTGCTCGTCGTCCCAGGCGTCCTGTTCCATCTCCTCGCCCATGGGCGTCAGCCACGTCACGTCCTTGACGCCGAGATCCTCGTTCCACTCCGCGGTCAGGAACCGGGCGCGGTGCAGCACCGGCAAACGGCGGCGCAACGCCGTCAGTTCCGAAACGAAGCGCATGAGGCCCCTGCCCCTGTCGTCCAAGTCCCAGTTTAGCCAGCTAACTTCGTTGTCCTGGCAATAGGCGTTGTTGTTGCCACCCTGGGTCCGGCCGAACTCATCGCCGGCCAGCAGCATCGGCGTGCCACGCGACAGCAGCAGCGTCGCCAGCATGTTCTTGATCTGCCGCAGCCTCAGCGCGTTGATGTCGGGGTCATCGGTCGGACCCTCGACGCCGCAGTTCCAGCTCTCGTTATTGCTGTTGCCGTCGTTGTTGTCCTCGCCGTTCGCCTCGTTGTGCTTCTCGTTGTAAGATGCCCAGTCGTTCAGCGTGAAGCCGTCGTGCGCGGTCACGAAGTTGACGGAGGACCAGGCCGGACGGCCGCGGTGGTTGAAGAAGTCGCTGCTGCCGGTGAAGCGGGTCGCCGTATGCTTGATGGTGCCGGCGTCGCCCTTCCAGTACGTTCGTATGTCGTCGCGGTAGCGGTCGTTCCACTCGGCCCAACCCGGCGGGAAGCCGCCCACCTGATAGCCTCCGGGGCCGCAGTCCCACGGTTCGGTGATCATCTTGACCTGGCTCAGCACCGGGTCCTGGCCGACCGCGCGCAGGAAGCCGCTTTCCTGGTCGAAGCCATAGCTCTCCCGCGCCAAGATGGTGCCGAGGTCGAAGCGGAACCCGTCCACGTGCATCTCGGTGACCCAGTAGCGCAGGCTGTCCATCACCATCTGGATCACCCGCGCGTTCGACAGGTTCACCGTGTTCCCGGTGCCGGTGTCGTTGATGTAATAGCGCTTCTGGTCCGGCAGCAGACGGTAGTAGCTCGCGTTGTCGATCCCTTTGAACGAGAGGGTCGGCCCCTTTTCGTTGCCTTCGCAGGTATGGTTGTACACCACGTCCAGGATCACCTCGAGCCCGGCGGCGTGCAGGCGGCTCACCATCTCCTTGAACTCGGAGAACGCGAAGTCCGGCACGCTGGCGTAACGGCGGCTGGGCGCGAAGAACGACAGGGTGGAGTAGCCCCAGTAGTTCGCCAGGCCCTTTTCCACGAGATAGCTGTCGTCGGCGAACATATGGACCGGCAACAGCTCGATGCTGGTCACGCCGAGCCGTTGGATGTGCTGCACCACCTCCGGCGTCACCAGGCCGCGGAACGTGCCGCGCAGCGCCTCCGGAACGGCGGGATGCAGCTTGGTGTAGCCTTTGACGTGCGTCTCATAGATGACGGTGCTGTCCCACGGCACGCGGGGCGCACGGTCGTCGCCCCAGGTGAACGCTGGGTCGATGACGCGGCCTTTCGGCATGAACGGGGCGCTGTCGCGGTCGTCGAAGGTGGTGTCGTCCTCGCCTAGCTTGTAGCCGAACAGCTCGGGCGCCCAAGTGATCTGGCCGACCACGGCTTTGGCGTACGGGTCCAGCACCAGCTTGTTGGGGTTGAAGCGGTGGCCGTTCTCCGGGTCGTACGGGCCGTGCACCCGGTAGCCGTAGATCGTGCCGGGCCGGGCGTCCGGCAGGAAGCCGTGCCAAATCTCGTTGGTGTACTCCGGCAACGCGACGCGGCCGATCTCGGTCTCGCCGTCATCATCGAACACGCAAAGCTCGACCTTGGTCGCATTGGCCGAGAACAGGGCGAAGTTCACTCCAAGGCCGTTCCAGGTCGCGCCTTGTGGAAACGGGCGGCCTTCCTCGATGCGAAGGCTGCGTGAGACACTCATTCAATTATCCTGGACGAAGGGGAGGTTGGTAGCGGGCTACAAGCGCGCGCTGGCCCGGGCAGTTGCATACGATGGAGAAGCGGCCGCCCAAGCGCGCTGAAATGGCCTGGCGCTGCGCAACGCCAGTCCCGCCACGCTGCGAATGAAGATCCTGGTGGCCCGAAGCTCGGGTTCGCCGCCATGACGAGCTTTAGGTCCTGGGCACGAAGCAGGCTTGCGTGCCTGTGCCGCACACGCCTTACGAACAGCCTAAGAGCTACGCACCGATGGGAGTTTGCTTGGGCGTACAGAGGCGGCCAATCCGCCGCCTCCGTATTCCTGCAACGCTGTTTAGAACGGCCAGCGCGAGGTGGCGCCCTCGGTGCGCGCCGCAACCAGCAGCTTGGCCATGGCTTGGTTCGGGCCTTCCTGCGACGCTGTCCGCTCGATGTCCGGCCAGTTGAAGCGCACCGCGTCCGTGGCCCGGTCCCAGTGCGCTGCGGGTTCCGCTTCGGCGCTGGACTGGGAGCCCGGCGACGGCGGGACCGGCTCATCGTGTTCAGCCGCCTGGCCTGCCGGGACCGGGCTTTCGGCAAAAACCGGCGCCTCCACAGCCTCGGTGTCATCTTCGAGCAACGACGCCGCTGGCGCCTCCACCTCAGCCGGCGCTTTCGCCTTGCGGCCGAGCCGGCTTTGAGCCGGCGTCTTGTTCTTGCCGGGCTTAGCGGCCGTGTTGTCGATGTCCGCGGCCATGGACGCGTCCGGCGCTGGGACCGCCTTGGATTTGCGACCGTTACGCGCCGGAGCGGGCGCGTCGTCCATTGCCGTTAGATACTCCTCGGCGAGATTTGCCGTGGGTTCAGGTGCCTGGTTTGCTTTCGGTTTACGAGCCATATGTCATCTCTCTCATGCGGGGAACGCCTGATACGTCATGCGCGCCGTCATGGGAATGAGCGGCGTGCAAAGCCCATACACCGGTTACAGTTTAATTTCAGAAACTATCTTCGCACGTCAGGCGCAGCGCTCCCGCCAGCGCGCGATGCGCTGTCGTGGGAGCCGGACCAGATCAGCGGCAGGCCCATTCCTGCCCGGATTATGCAATGGTGAGGCGGGCATCAACTCAGGCTCAGATTGAATCAACACTATCAGCTAATGAGTACAATCTTCGCACGCGGCTACACCTTTTTACTGCTTGTTCCTCATGGAACTGCGATGCGAAAATCGTATCGTTCAAGCCGGAGCTTGTTTTCTGATGAGTGAGCGTCCCAGCCAGCACCACATTTTGTGTCGAACAGTGCTGACATAGTGACGGAGCACCACGTCAGAGCGCATTCTCCGGTGACGGTAAGTCGACCAGTCTTCAATCACTAGCAAGTAGCGGCTCGGGTCAAGTGGTTGACCATTCTCTTCATGCAACATCATGTGTATGAGCGATTGCTCTTGAATGAACCCTATCTCGGATATGCTGGACAGTCGGTCGAGGAGAGGTGGCCAAACTGGCTGACGGAAAAGCACGAAGAAGCCAGCGTTGACCGGGTGAGTGACCGACGCCAATGGTCCGACTAGCTGAGGATCAAGCGTTGGATGGATGTCGGTCAGATAGAGGGGACGCTCATCGTGGTTGGCAAGCCGGCGAGCGAGGTCGTCGCCTCCGGGAAGAAAAAGCACGTCGGAATCGGTGTAGATCGTGGGTCCGTTAACTGGGAGATACACCTCCAGGGCGAGCTTTTTGCCCACGTGAGGCTCACGCCCGCTCATCATCCGCTGGACCTCCGGATGCATCTTGGCAGGCAGCACGTCTGCTAAGTTCCGCACTCGCACCGACGGGTCCACTTGATGCAGCAGCCTTCGGGTGTCGTCGGTGTGGGAGCCGTCGGAGACGACGTTCCAGTTCGTGGGCCGGCCGACGTAGCGCAGGAACGAGCGGATGCTCGCGACCTGTTCGGCGACGTCCCGCTCGCTGGACAGCGACCAGACTTGGCAGGCTATTTCCAGGGGAGGACGGATAGGGCGACTGACGACCCAGGGCAACAACCGTCGGAACGCTTGACGATACGCTCGGCCTTCGAACTGGGCCGCGACGTACGCAGGCGAGAGGGAGGCAGGACGACGCATCTCAGGACCCCACAGGTTTGTCAGCAGCACGCATTCAGAAGCTTCCGCGGAGCTCGGCATCGCTGCCCCTGGTCACGTCCTATAACACGAAACGTTATTCTGAAACAAAGTATGCGGAGCGGCGTCGCCACACTCCTTCTGCACTGCTGGCCGTGTTGCAGAGGCCTGTGCTGCAACGTTGCCGGTCCGGCATGTCGCCAGCGCACGCGGCCGAACTCCGGCCGCGCAGTCCGGGGTTATAGGCCACTCCCAACAATGCGGCGGCCTGCGCCCGCGTCCAGGACGCAAGGGCTTCTCATTGCGTAGGCCCGCACGGCGCCAGTCCAGCCAGCGCCTCGGCATACAGCAGGCCGGTCCGGCTGCCGACCCCGTAATATTCCGCCCGCGCCCCGTTTACTGGGTCGAGGCTCACGATGGCGTAGCCGTGGTCGAACACGGTCCCGTCGTCGCCGAGGCGCGGGCTGAGCAGCGGCGGCGGCGCCTGCAACTCCGGTCGTGTCGCGTGAGGCCGGTCGGCCACGAACATCGGGATCGCGCCGCAGCCGATGCAACGCCCGCGTTCGAGCCCGGCGAACGGGGCGTACAGCGCCATCGTATGCTCGTGCCCCCAGAACCACGCGGCGACGCGTCCGGCGGCTGCGAAACGCTGGAAGCTTTGCATGAGATGAGGGTTCCAGGGGTCCGGACCGCCCGGCCCGATGCGGGAGGTGGCCGAGAATAGCGGGTGGTGCGACAGCAGGATGGTCTGGCCCGGGAACTCGGCGATGCGGGCGGCCACCCAGTCCTCCTCCGCCGGGTCAAGGCTCGTGAGCGGATGCAGGTCGAACGGGTCATAAGCGTGCAGTCCGGTGTCCATCGCCACGAACTGCCAGCGCTGGTCGGCGCTGCGCAGGCAGAAATAGCTGGCCCGCTGCCGCCATGCCCCCTCGTTCAGCCGCCCGATCAGGCCGTAGTAACCCTCGCCGCCGCTATACATGTCGTGGTTGCCGGACAGCGTATAGACTGGCGTGCCGCGCCGCGCCCGGTCGAGCGCCGCGTCCAGCGGGCGGCGGAAGTTGTCCTCGCACTCGGCTTCGGTGCCGGCGTAATAGATGTCGCCCAGGTGTATCAGCAGGTCCGGGTCGTGCCGGGCCAACTGTTGCGCGACCGCGGCTGCGGTGCGCCGCCCGGTGCCCCAGTCGCTCAGCAGCGCGACCCGCGCGTCTGGCGCGATCTCGATCACCCCAGGCCCGGCAGTGTCAGGAGGCACATAGGGGATGCGCCGTCGGTTTCCGTCCGGGCCGAAGTAACCGAGGTAGCTCAGCAACGTCCCCGCCCAGCGAGGGTCGCAGCGGCTGCCGGACAACTGCTCCGCGAGCCGTGCCTGCGCCACGGGATCGTTGCCAAGCTCGGCCTGCAGCAGTTGGAGGCCCAGGCGGGCGCAGGTCCAGGCCTCCTCTCCCAAGCCGGCCGGGCTGGCCTGCGGCACCGGAGCGCCGGCGGCCTCTAATGACGCCACCGCGGCGGCGGCACGCTCCAGGTCCGGCATCGGCCCGATGCGCTCCGTTCGCGCCGCGTCGGCGGCGGCGGCCTGGTAGATGGACAGGCGGTGGTTGCGGAAGGTGCGGAACGGCGCGCGTGCCATGCAGGGTCCTCGAAGACGTTGATGGATGAACTTACCCGGTGCGCCCGCAAGTCGCACGGCACCGTGTGGTCGCGCGCGGTAAAATGGAGTCGACGGCGAATTCCACCTGCGGTTAGCTGTTGTTAGGCGCCGCCACATGCAGAAGTTGGCGGCCATGACCGGGAGGACTCCACGATGCCCCGCAATGGTGGCGCTGCTGCCCCACGGCTGGAGATGCGCGGCATCTCCAAGACGTTCCCGGGCGTGAAGGCGCTGAACAACGTGCAGTTGAAGGCGTGGGGCGGCGAGGTGCTGGCGCTCATGGGCGAGAACGGCGCCGGCAAGTCCACGCTCATGAAAATCCTCTCGGGCGCGCACCAGGCCGACCCCGGCGGCGAGCTGCTGATCGACGGCGCCCCGGTCTCCATTACCGACCCAATCGCGGCCAAGCGGCACGGCATCGCCATTATTTACCAAGAGCTGGCGCTGGCGCCCAACCTTACGGTGGCGGAGAACATCTACCTCGGCACCGAGCCGGCCCAGCGGGGCCGCATCGACCGGCGCGCGATGCGGGACGGCTGCGCGCCGGTGCTGGAGCGGCTCGGCGCGCCGTTTACCCCGGACACCACGGTGGGCACCCTGTCCATCGCCGAGCAGCAACTGGTGGAAATCGCCCGCGCCCTGCACGCGCAGTCCAAGATCCTGGTGCTGGACGAGCCGACCACGGCGCTGTCGTCCCGGGAGACCGACCGGCTGTTCACGCTGGTGCGCCAGCTTCGCGCCGATGGCATCGCGCTGATCTACATCAGCCACCGCATGGCCGAGGTGTACGAGCTGGCCGACCGGGTCGCGGTGCTGCGGGACGGCGGCTATGTCGGCACCCTCACGCGGGACGAGCTCAGCGCCGAGGCCCTGGTGAAAATGATGGTCGGCCGCGACCTGTCGAGCTTTTACACCAAAACCCACGACCCGCACGGCAGCCGTGGCCCAGTGACGCTCCAGGTCAAGGACATCACCGACGGCGGCCGGCGCGTCTCCCCTTGCAGCCTGGAGCTGCACGCGGGCGAGGTGCTGGGCATCGCCGGCCTGGTCGGCTCGGGCCGCACCGAGCTGGCGCGGCTGATTTACGGCGCGGACCCGAAGGCGGGCGGCACGGTGATCCTGAATGGCAAGGCACAGTCCTTCCAGGGGCCGGAGGACGCGCTGGCGGCGGGGGTGGCGTATTTGACCGAGGACCGCAAGGCGCTCGGGCTGTTCTTGGACCTGCCGTGCGGCACCAACATCAACCTCGGCGTGATCGAGCGCGACTCCGGCCGCGGCGGCATCCTGAACCTGGCCATGGCCCGGCGGCGCGCGGCCCAAGCGTTCGAGGCGCTGGGCATTCGTGCCGCCAGCCCGCAGGTGACCGTGGGCAGCCTGTCGGGCGGCAACCAGCAGAAGGTGCTATTGTCGCGCTGGCTCGAGACCGGGCCGAAGGTGCTGATTTTAGATGAGCCGACCCGCGGCGTGGACATCGGCGCCAAGTCGGAAATCTATCGCATTATCGACGAGCTCGCGAAGCGCAACATCGGCATCATCGTGATTTCGAGCGAGCTGCCGGAGATCATCGGCGTCTGCGACCGCGTGCTGGTGATGCGGGAGGGCCGCATCGCCGGCGAGGTGGGCGGCCCGGGCGGCGCGCCGATCACCCAGGAAAACATCATGGCATACGGCGCTGGCGCTGCCGCGTAGCCGAGTCCGAGGGAGGAACCAGCATGGCTGATGTCACCGAAAAGCCCATGGAAGCGCCGACCGCAGCGTCCAAAACCAGCACTGGTCTCTCGGCCCGGCAGGTGCAAATCCACAGCATGATCCAGGCGCTCGGCATGTTGCCGGTGCTGTTCATCCTGGCCATCGCGTTCCACTACCTCGGCGAGGAACGGTTCCTGTCCTCGCAGAACCTGTCCATCGTGGCACAGCAGGCCGCCATCAACGTCGTGCTCGGTGCCGGCATGACCTTCGTCATCCTCACCGGCGGCATCGACCTCTCGGTCGGCAGCATCCTCGCGGCGTCCGCGATGGCGGCGCTGATCGCGTCATTGGTGCCGGGCTGGGGATTGCTCGGCGTGCCGGCGGCGTTGCTGACCGGCCTGGCGTTCGGCCTGTTGAACGGCAGCCTGATCGCGTTCGGCAAGCTGCCGCCCTTCATCGTAACGCTCGGATCGCTCACGGCGGTGCGCGGGATCGCCCGCCTGATGGGCAGCGACAGCACGATATTCAATCCGGAACTCTCGTTCGCGGCCATCGGCAACGCCACCGTCCCCATCGCGCCCGGCGTCGGCATCCCGGTGCTGGCGATCATCGCCTTGGTCGTGATCCTGGTGTCCTGGTACATCCTGCGCCGCACGGTGCTGGGCGTATGGATCTACGCGGTCGGCGGCAACCCGGCCGCGGCGCGGCTGTCCGGCATCAAGGTATGGCAGATCCTGCTGTTCGTTTATGCCGTATCCGGGTTTCTGGCGGGCCTCGGCGGCGTCATGTCCGCCGCCCGCCTGTTCGCCGCCAACGGGTTGCAGCTTGGGCAGAGCTATGAGCTGGACGCCATCGCCGCAGTCATCCTCGGCGGCACCAGCTTCGTGGGCGGCATCGGCTCGATTTGGGGCACGCTGATCGGCGCGCTGATTATCGCCGTGCTGTCCAACGGCTTGACCCTGGTGGGCGTGTCGGACATCTGGCAGTTTATCGTAAAAGGGCTGGTGATCATCGGCGCGGTGGCGCTGGACCGCGTTCGGTTGCAAGGCAGCGCCCGCACCTGATATGCGCCCAAACTTGATATGTACCCGGGCCGGAACATCGGTCCACTAAAGCCATCCGGCGGGCGCATGGCCCACCCGCCGGGCACTGACAACGGGGCTGGGAGGATACGCTAAGTGTTCAGAACTCTATTGCTGGCCGGAGCGGCGCTCGTGCTCACCACCGTTGGCGTCAATGGCGCCTCTGCCAAGGAGCTCAAGGCGGTCGGCGTCACGGTCGGCTCGCTCGGCAACCCTTACTTCGTGACAGTCGGCAAGGGCGTGACCGACGCTGTGCGCGAGATCAACCCGCAGGCCAAGGTGACGGTGTCCTCGGCCGACTACGACCTCAACAAGCAGTTCACCCAGATCGACAACTTCATCGCCGCTGGCGTGGACCTGATTTTAGTGAACGCCGCCGACCCGCGCGCCATTGCTCCGGCCATCAAGCGGGCGCAAGCCGCCGGCATCGTCGTGATGGGCGTGGACGTGGCCGCCGCTGGGGCGGACGCCACGGTGCAAACCAACAACACTCAGGCCGGCGAGATCGCCTGCGAGTACATGGCCAACGCCATCGGCCGCAAGGGCAACGTCATCATCCAGAACGGGCCGCAGGTGTCGGCGGTGATCGACCGGGTGAATGGCTGCAAGCGCGTGCTCAGCGGCCATCCGGACATCAAGCTGCTGTCCTCGGACCAGGACGCTAAAGGCTCGCGCGACGGCGGGCTGAACGTGATGCAGGGCTACCTCACGCGATTCCCCAGCATCCAAGGCGTGTTCGCCATCAATGACCCGCAGGCTATCGGCAGCGACCTTGCGGCCAAGCAACTCAACCGGACCGGCATCGTCATCACCTCAGTGGACGGCGCGCCTGACATCGTCGGCGCCCTAAAGGGTCAGACGCAGATCCAGGCGTCCGCCAGCCAGGACCCGTACGCGATGGGCAAGCTCGCGGTGGAGACCGGCTACAAAATCATGAACGGCACCAAACCGGAGGACCCGATGATCCTGATGCCGTCGCAACTGGTGACGCGGGACAACGTCGGCAGCTACCAGGGCTGGACCCGCTGATCCCACGCACCCGGCCACGGTGAGCTTTGTGGCCGAAATCATTTGCCTGGGCGAGTTGCTGATCGACTTCGTGCCGGTCAGCAACGGTGGCGGCCCTGGCGGCACCGAGCTGTTCCAGAAAGTGGCGGGGGGTGCGCCCGCCAACGTCGCGGTCGGCCTGGCCCGGCTTGGGGTCCCCAGCGGCTTCATGGGCCAGGTCGGCGCGGACGGCTTCGGACGGTTCCTGGCCACGACCCTGGAGAGTGCCGGGGTGAACGTGTCGCCGCTGCGGTTCACCACCAAGGCGAACACCACGCTCGCGTTCGTATCATTGGCGCCCGACGGCGAGCGCGAGTTCCTGTTTTACCGCGACCCGGGCGCAGACATGCTGTTCGCGCCGGCGGACGTGGACGAGGCGGCGATCAGCCGCGCCAAGGGGCTGCATTTCGGCTCTCTCAGCCTGATTGCCGAGCCGTGCCGGGCCGCGACGCTGCACGCGGTCACGGTCGCACGGCGGCATGGGCTGCACATCAGCTACGACCCGAACCTGCGCCTGGCGCTATGGCCTGACGCCGAGGCAGCCCGCGCCGGTATGCGCCTGGGCATGCAGCACGCCGAAATCGTAAAGATCAGCGAGGAAGAGGTGCAGTTCCTCACCGGCCAGCACGACCTGGTGACCGGCGCCCGCGCGCTTTGGCATGACGGCATGGCGCTCATGGCCGTGACCCGCGGTTCGGGCGGCTGCCACTGGCTGACGCGTGACGCTGATGGCGCAGTGCCGGGCTTTGCAGTATCGGCGGTGGACACCACCGGGGCCGGGGACGCGTTCATGGCCGGCCTGCTGGCTGGGCTGCACGGCCAACCCGACGCGCTGGCCGACCTGGCGGCGCTCGATGCAGTGTGCCGCTTCGCCAACGCCATGGGCGCGATCACCACGACGTCCCGGGGCGCCATCCCGGCGCTGCCGGACCGCCGGGCCGTTGAGGCTTTCCTGGCCGCGCACCACCCTGCACAGACGCCGGGCGCAGCGGCCTAGAGCGCGCCGTTACAGCAAGGTCCGGCCGCCCCGCTCAGATGCGACGCCGGATCACGCCTAGTCCGAACAGGCCGGCGCCGAGCAACGCCAGGGTGGCCGGCTCGGGAACTGCGGTCATGCCGATGGTCGCGGTGAACGTGACATCGCCGGCCGCGGTCAAGGCGAAGTCGCCAGCGTCGGTGGAAAAGGCCAAGCCCGGGCGGAACACCGCTGGCCCCACTACTGGACCAATCGCGCTGCGTAGGTCGTAAGTGGCGAAGGCGCTGCCATTTGTGGCGAGGATGTAGGTCTGGCCGTTCTGGTCCACGCTGGGGTCACGGCTGATTGCGCCGATGCCGACCCCGCCCATTCCCTGGAAGTCGAAAGCCGACTGGCCGCCGGCGTTGAACGTGGCAGGGGCGCCTTGCGCGACAGTGACCGACGCGGCGCCGACTGGGTTGGTGACGAAGCCCGGTATCGGGTTCACAACGCCATTGGTGTCCGCGACGAAGCGCAACGTAATCTGGCTGTTGGTGAACGACGTGGCGCCCAACGTGCCGCTTGCGACCGTCGTTTCGGTGTAGGTGATCGGCACTGCCGCGGCCTGCCCGATGACGAGCAGGCTAAGGGCGGCAACGGACATCGCAAAGGTATAGCGCAAATTATTCTCCGTGAACTGGCATTACTTGGTGCGTAACCTGATATATAGCCTGTGCGTAGCTAATCCGGAGTCTAGCAAGTATGCTTGTAAGTACTTTACATAAACACCACGCCTCAACAAGTGCGGTCTTCTGGACGTACTTAGACCTTGTTTGAGGATGTGTAAGAGCAGCTAGGTTTTTTCTAGTGCTCAGGATTACTTTTATTAGGTGCAACGGACAGTTTGCCACTAAGCTTGGCCTAGAACCGTACGGTTCACGCCAGGCCGTGCTGCTGGGACCAGTCAGCCGAACAGGCTGAACCCTTCAAAGTTCGCCGGAGGACGTGTCTTCCGTCTCGACTTGGCCGCGCTGCTGCAGCCACAGCATGCCGATCCAGCACAGCAATGCCCATCCCGCGCCCCCGACCCACCCCGCCAGCACGTCGGTCGGCCAGTGCACGCCGAGATAGACCCGGCTTACCCCGACAATCAGCGTCAGCAGCCCCGCGATGGCCAGGAAGTAGGCTTTGACGCGGCGCCGGGCCTGCGTGCGGGCGAGCAACGCGCCGAGGGTGAGGTAAACCACGGCCGACAGCATGGCGTGGCCGGAGGGGAAGCTCTGGCTATAGACGACCTGGCCGTGCGGAACCAATTCGGGGCGTGGCCGCGCGAAGCCCCACTTCAACGCGTAGCTGAGCAGCAGGCCCGTCAAGACCGCGACCATGACCGCCACCGCGGCGTGGCGCTTGCGCGTCAGAACCAGGAAGCCGATCACGCCGAGGGTCACAGTGGCGAGGACGCCCGTGCTGCCGAGCGCGGTGAAGTCGCGCATCGTTTCCTCTAGCCAACGTGGCCCGATGGGATCGGACGGGTCGGCGGCGCTGCGCAGGCTGAGCAGGACGCGCGTGTCGAGGGCGCGCGTGTCGCCCTCGACCACCTCCGCCGCGAGCATGGCGAAGGCGAACAGGCCGGCGGCGACCGCCAGCATTGCGCTGAGCACGCCCAGTTCCTGCCGCACCAGCCAGCCACGGACCCCGCTTGGCAGCAACCGTGCCAATCTATTACGGTATGTTATCAATTTGCCCTCGTTCCTGCTGGGTGGGACAATGGACGTGCGCCCTGAACCGATCCAGCGGAAATGGGGTTACAAGGTAGAAGGAGCGCCATGCACACCCCAGCTGCCGCCTGGACCCACCGCCTGCCGACGCCGTTGCGCATCCTGTGCGAGCACGCGGCGTTCGCGCTGATCCTGGCAATCCTGGGAGTCGTGTTCCTGTCCGCCAGCGCGTTCGGCGCCGTCATGGTCTGCGTGCTGCCGCTCCGGTGGCAGGCGCCATGCGGGCAGGCGGTCATCCGCGGCGGGTTCCGCCTCTCGTTGCTGTGCATGCGCGCCACCGGGCTGGTGCGGCTGGACCTGTCGGCGCTCGACGCCTTGCAAAACGAGCGGGGGCTCGTGATAGCGCCGAACCATCCGTCGTTGCTGGATGTCATGCTGGTGGCGTCCCGCGTGCCGCATGTTGTGTGCATCACCAAGGCCGGGCTGTGGGATAACCCGCTGCTGGGCGGCAGCGCGCGGCTGGCGGGCTATATCCGCAACGATGCGCCGCTGCCGCTGGTGCGCCGCGCCGGGGCGGCGCTGCGGAACGGCGCCAACCTGCTGATCTTTCCAGAGGGCACGCGCACCCCGCGTCCGCCCGTCGGGCCGTTCAAAGGCGGCTTCGCCTTGATGGCGCGCAACGCCGGCGCGGACGTGCAGACCGTGTTCATCGAGGCCAACACCGACTATTTGCGCAAGGGTTGGCCGCTGTTCCGCATGCCGCCTCTCCCGCTGGCCTACCGCGTCCGGCTCGGCCGGCGGTTCAGCGTGGACGGTCCGCTCGACGCGGCCATGGAACGGCTGGAGGCTTATTACGCCGCGGAACTGGGCGGGTGACGCACCTGGTGCTGATCCCCAGCTACAACTCCGGCCCGGCGCTCGCGCGCACCGTCACGGGCGCGCTTATGGCGTGGCAGCCGGTCTGGGTGGTGGTGGACGGCAGCACCGACGGTTCCGCGGACGCCTTGCAGCCGCATCCCGCGCTGCGCGTCATGCGGCTGCCGCGGAACCGTGGCAAGGGCGCGGCCGTGCTGCATGGCCTGCAACAAGCGGCGGCGGCCGGGTTCAGCCACGCGCTGGTGATGGACGCGGACGGGCAGCACGACGCGGCGAGCATCGGGCGGTTCATGCAAGCCTCGCTCGCGGCACCGGACGCGCTGGTGCTGGGCGTGCCGCAGTTCGGGCCGGAGGCGCCGAGGCTGCGCGTGCGCGGACGGCGCATCTCCAACTGGTGGGCCGGGCTGGAAACGCTGTGGGCCGGGATCGGCGACAGCCTGTTCGGCTTCCGGGTTTATCCCATCGCGCCGCTCCGGGCCGCCATGGAGGGCACTCGCTGGATGCGCCGCTACGACTTCGACGCCGAGGCGGCGGTGCGCCTGGTGTGGCGCGGGCTGCCGGTGCTGAACTTGCCAGCGCCGGTGCGCTACCCTGATACGGCGTCCGGCGGGGTGTCGCATTTCCGTTATGTCCGGGACAACGCCCTGCTCACCTGGATGCATATGCGGCTGGTGCTGGGCGCGGCGCTGCGGTTGCCCCGGCTGCTCGCGCGGCGGCTGGATAACCGCTGAACGGCTGGTCCAGCGGCACGGCCACCAGGCCACGGGCCTCCATCGCCGCCAGCAGGCCCGGCAATACCTCCAGCACCACGGGCCGCCCGCCAAAGCCGCCATCATGCAGCAGCAGCACGTCCCCGCCGCGCAGCCCGTGCAGCAGCCGCGCCAGCGCCCGGCCCGGGTCCTGCCGCACGCCGTCCAACGCGCGCCGGGTCCACGACACATGCAGCAACCCGGCGTGGTGCAGCACCGGGTCCAGCAACGGGCTACGCAGCCCGGCCGGCGCGCGAAGGAACCGCGGGGCGCGGCCGGTCAGTTGGGTCAGCAACGCCTGCGCCGCCGCGACCTCCCTCCGCTGGCCGGCCAACCCCAGGCAGGCGAACAGCGGCAGGTGCCGCCAGGTGTGGTTCTCCACCTGATGCCCCCGGCGCACGATTTCCCGGACTAGCCCTGGATGCTGCGCGGCCCGGCGGCCGATCAGGAAGAAGCTGGCTTGCGCCCCGTGCCGGTCCAGGATGTCCAGCACCGCCGGCGTCACGTCCGGGTCCGGCCCGTCGTCGAAGGTGAGCGCAACTTCGCCTCTATGCGCTCGCTCAGGTGGCAGCCGGGTGATGGTGCGGCCGAGCAACTGGCTGCTGGGCCACAGGCCGAACGCGGCTAGCAGCAGGTGGCTACCGGCGAGCGCGGCCAGCACCCAGGGCCAATTGGTGGGCGAGGCCAGCAGTGCCGCGGGGGCTAGGACATGGGCTGCTATGGCGGCGGCTGGGCCAGGGCGCGGCGTCCAACGAGGGCCAGGCAACCGCCACTCGTCCGGCGCTAGCACACTGTTGCCCTGCCATCCCGCACGAGGGCGTAAGCTGTCGCGGACGTCCAACCGTCTCACTTCCTGAGTTGCGAGCCACTTACTTATACGTTCATCTCGCATTGGAAAAAGCCTGAGTTTGGCTCTTACCCGGCCATTACAAATGTTTAAGGTTCGATCCAGAAAGACCTCCGCACGTTTCTGGTTTCGGTCCTGTTCGCAAACCGTCCGCGTAAAACGCTGAAGTATATTTGGCTCAGCATCAGTTCGTTATGCTCACCGAAACGGGCTTCCCATCCGCACCCGCCCTTGGCACGGTTGTTTCCGATGCCCTGTCAAACCCAACCATGACCGCCGGGCTGGACCGGCTCACGCCCGCCGAGCGCGAAGCAGTGCTGGACCAGGTGGCCGAGCGCTACGCCCACGGCAGCCGGTTCACCCGGCGTTATGTCGCGGCCAAGCTGCGGTCGGACCCCGTGCACCGCATGGTGCTGGAGCTGGCCGCGGACGAAGGGTTCGGCAGCGTGCTGGACGTAGGGTGCGGCCGGGGGCAGTTGGCGCTCGCGCTGCTGGAGGCAGGCGGCGCGCGGCGCGTGCTGGGGCTGGACCGCTCAGAGGCGGCGCTGCTGGAGGCGCGGCGCGCGGCGGGCGGGCTTGCGTTCCGGGCGGAGCGGCAGGACCTGATGCAGCCCACGCCGCTGCCGCCCGCCGACACCGTATTGCTGGTCGACGTGCTGTACCAACTGCCCACCCCGGCGCAAGACGACCTATTGCGCCGGGTCGCGGTGGCGGCGAAGCGGCGGGTGCTGATCCGCACGCTGGACCCGGACCGCGGCTTGCGCAGCCGATTCGCGCTCATGCTGGAGCGGGTGGCGCGGCTGGGCTGGCCGAACGCCGGCGCCGTGGTGAATGCGCGTCCCGTGGCGGCGCTGATGGCGACCCTGGAGGCGGACGGGTTCGAGTGGACCACAACGCCGTGCTGGCAGGGAACGCCGTTCGCCAACGTGCTCATCACCGCACGGCGGATCAGCGAAGTCCGGCTCCATCCGACACCTGGGCGCGCAACGCCCTAAGCAGCGCCTCGATGTCGCCACCGTTGCGTGTAAGAAACGAGGTGTAGTCGCTGCGCTGCGCCAGCCGGAGGCTCATGCCCTCCGCCACCACATCGGCGATGCGTGGGGCGCCCGCGTCGCTCGTGACCAACCAGGCGACGCTCACCGCCTTGTTGCTGGGCCGGTCGATGGTGGTCGGGACCACGATGCCCTCGTCCCGCACCTCCGGACGGCCGACGGTGATGCGCGCGGGCTGGCCCTGATACTCGCCCAGCCGCCCAGCGACGCTGTTGACCAGCACCAAGCGGAACAGTTGCAGGTACTCCTGCTGCTGCGCGGGCGTGGCGGCGCGCCAAAACCGGCCAAGGCAGAACCGCGCCACGCCGTCCACGTCCACGACCTCCGCCATGAACGGCGCCAGCGCGCGGCGCTTCTCGGCTAGCGTGCCGACGCCGCCGATGGTCTGGGTGAGGCGGCCGCCGGCGCTGCGGATGAACTCGGCCGCCTGTTGCGGCGTGGTTTCCGCGGCAACGGGCCACGTCAGCAAAACTAGGGCGAGAAAAAGGACGCGGCGTGGGAGCATGATGCTTTCCTGCGATATGACGCAGGACCTTGCCATGGAACGCTGCCGCAGATGAACTCCTACCGGGTCACCAAACCGTCAAGCAGCCAGCGGATGCCGCACGAGGCGCGTCAGGCTCTGTCCGGCGCTGTCGAACAAGTGGCAAGCAGCCGGGTCGAACGCCAAGCGGATCGGCTGGTGCACCCGGGTGTCGTCGCTGCCTTCGATCTGCACCGTCACCGTCTCGCTCCCAGCCAGGCCGACGTGCAACATGGTAAGGCCGCCCAGCCGCTCCACCAGCCGCACCTCGCCCCCCAACGCGCCCTCTGCGCCCGGCCGCAGCGACTCGGGCCGGATGCCGAGCGTCACGGTGTCACCAGCGTTTGCAGCCCCGGCCTGGGTGGGCACCGCCACCCGCGCGCCGTCCGGAAGCTCCACCGCGACGCCCGTCCGGTCCGAGCCCACCACTCGGGCCGGCAACAGGTTCATGCGCGGCGAACCGATGAACCCGGCCACGAACAGGTTGTCCGGATGATGGTACAGCTCTAGCGGCGAGCCGACCTGTTCCACCCGGCCAGCCTGCAGCACCACGATTTTGTCGGCCATGGTCATGGCCTCGACCTGGTCGTGGGTGACGTAGATCATGGTGGCCGCGAGTTCCTCGTGCAACCGCGCCAGCTCGATGCGCATCTGGCCGCGCAACGACGCGTCGAGGTTGCTGAGCGGCTCGTCGAACAGGAACACCCGCGGGTTGCGCACGATGGCCCGGCCAATCGCTACGCGCTGCCGCTGGCCGCCGGACAGGTCCTTGGGCCGCCGCTCCAAATAAGGGCCGAGCTGCAGGATGCGCGCGGCATCGGCCACCTTGCGGTCCCGCTCGGCCTTTGGCACCCCGGCGAGGCGCAAGGCGAAACCCATGTTCTGCGCCACCGTCATATGCGGATACAGCGCGTAGGACTGGAACACCATCGCCAAGCCGCGGTCGGCCGGGCCGATGTCGTTGACGCGCTGCCCGTCAATTGAGAGGTCGCCGGCGGTGATCTCCTCCAGCCCGGCGATCATGCGCAGCAGCGTGGACTTGCCGCAGCCGGACGGGCCGACGAACACCACGAACTCGCGGTTCGCCACCTCAAGGTTCACGCCCTTGATGACGTCGGCCGGGCCGTAACTTTTACGCAGGTCGCGGAGGGTAAGCGTGGCCATGATGCGTCTCCTTACTTCACGGCGCCGAAGGTGAGGCCGCGCACCAGTTGGCGCTGGCTCAACCAGCCGAACACGAGGATGGGGGCGACCGCGACGGTCGACGCGGCCGACAACTTGGCGAAGAACAGCCCCTGCGGGCTGGAGAACGAGGCGATGAAGGTGGTGAGCGGCGCGGCGCTGGACGACGTGAGGTTCAGGCTCCAGAACGCCTCGTTCCAGCACAGGATCAGGGACAGCAGGCCGGTCGAGGCGATGCCGGGCAAGGACAGCGGCAACAGCAGGAACCAGAACTCGCCGCCGGTCTTGGCCCCGTCCATGCGCCCGGCCTCCAGGATTTCCTTCGGCACTTCCTTAAAGAACGTGAACAACATCCAAACCAGTATCGGCAGGTTCATCAGGGCATAGATCACCACCAGCCCGGTGCGGGTATCCAGCAGCCCGAGGGTGCGGAACAGCAAGTAGATCGGCACCAGCACGCCGACCGGGGGCAGCATTTTGGTGGACAGCATCCACAGCAGGGTGCCGCGGGTGCGCTGCGTCGGGTGGAACGCCATGGAGTACGCCGCCGGCACGGCAAACGCCAGCGCCAACAGGGTCCCGCCGACCGAGACGACCAAGCTGTTCAGCGCGAACAGCAGGTAGTTCGCGCGGGACTGCACCTCGACGTAGCTTTCGAGGGTGGGCGTGAAAAACAGTTGCGGCGGGGTAGCGATGGCCGCGACCTCGCTTTTGAAGCTGGTGAGCACCATCCAGAAAATCGGGAAGAACAGCAGCAACGCCACGCCCCACCCAAGGGCAAAAATCAAAACGCGCTCGGTGACACTTTGCTGCATGGCTACGCCTCCAACCGTTGGGCGATGCTGCGCACCAGGAAGAACGCGACGATGTTGGCCAGGATGATGGCCACCACGCCCCCGGCCGAGCCGCCGCCCACGTCGAACTGCAGCAACGCGCGGGCATAAATCAGGAACGCCAGGTTGGTGGTGGCATTGCCCGGCCCGCCCGAAGTCGTGACGAATATCTCCGCGAACACCGTCAACAGGAATATTGTCTCGATCATGATGACGACGGTGATCGCACGGCTCATGTGCGGCAGCGTGATAAAGAAGAATTGCGCCAACGCCCCGGCACCGTCCATGCGCGCGGCTTCTTTCTGCTCATTGTCCAGCGACTGCACGGCAGTCAGCAGGATCAGCAGCGCGAACGGCAGCCACTGCCAGGACACGATCACGATTACCGACAGCATGGGGTAGTCGGCGAACCAGTCCACCGGCTCCAGGCCCAAGCCACGCGAGATTGACCCGAACACCCCGTAGATCGGGTGCATCATCAGGTTTTTCCAAACCAGCGCGCTCACGGTCGGCATGACAAAGAACGGCGCGACCGCTAGCAGGCGCGCGATGCCCTGCCCGGGAAATGGCTGGTCGAACAGCACCGCGAACAGGGTGCCGAACCCCACGGTGATGACCAGCACCGAACCCACCAGCACGAACGTGTTCCTGAGCGATGCCCAGAAGTCCGGGTCGGTGACCAGGAACTGGTAGTTGTCCAGTCCGGCGAACCCGCCCACCGTCGGGTCCAGCAGGTTATAGCGCTGGAACGAGAACCACAGCGTCATGACCAGTGGCACGATCATCCAAAGCAGCAGCACTCCCACTGCCGGCGACACTAGCGAGAACCGCGGCTTGCGGCGCTCGATTGCCGGCGTGGCTACGTTCAGGACTGGGGCGACGGTGGTGTCCATGGGTGCCTACTTCGGGTAACCGGCTTGCTTCATAGTACGGTCCGTCGCGGCCTGCGCGGTCTTCAGCGCTTGGTCCACCGACGTGCCGGTCAACGTGGCCGCCAGCGTCTGGCCCACCTGGGTGCCGATGCCCTGGAACTCAGGGATCGCGACGAACTGCGCACCGGTGTAGGGCCGTGGCGACTTAGTGCTGCCAGTCGGGTTGGCGGTGTCGATCGCCTTCTGCACGAAGTTGGCGAACGGAGCGACGCTCTTGTACTCCGGGGCGTCATACGTGCTTTGCCGGGTGCCCGGCGGCACTGCCACCCAGCCGTTCGCTGCGGCCACCAGCCTCACGTAGTCCTTTGACGTCGCCCAAGTGACGAACGTCTTAGCGGCGTCCTTCTGCTTGGAGGTAGCGGGGATGGCGAGGTTCCAGCTCCACAGCCAGGTCGGCCCGCCAGTGAAGTCTCCGGTCGGCATCGGCGCGAAGCCCACCTTGTCCGCCACCTGGCTCTGCTTCGGGTCGAACAGCAGCCCGGCTGCGACCGTGGCGTCGATCCACATGCCGCACCGCCCGCCTGCGAACAACGCGAGGTTCTCGTTAAAGCCGTTGCTGGTTGCGCCGGGCGGTCCGTACTTGCGCAAGGCATCGCTGTACCAGGTGATCGCCTTGTTCCATGCCGGGGTGTCGATGGTGGTCTTCCACTGCTGGTCGAACCACTGGCCGCCGAACGCGGTCACCAATGGGGTGATGAAGCCCATGTTCTCGCCCCAGCCCGGCTTGCCGCGCAGGCACATGCCGTAGACCTGGTTGGGCTTGTCGGTGATCTTTTCGGCGTACTCCGCAATCTGCGCGAACGTCGGCTGCGCGGGCATGGTGATGCCGGCCTTTTGGAACAGGTCGGTGCGGTAGTACGTCATGGCGCTTTCGGCATAGAACGGCGCGGCATACAGCTTGCCGTCGTAGCTGATGCCGTCGCGCACCGTCTTCAGGATGTCGTTCGCGTTGTAAGCCGCCGGCAAGCCCTCCATCGGCTCCAGCCAGCCTTGCTTGGCCCAGATCGGCACCTCGTAGTTGCCAACGGTCATGACATCGAACTGGCCGGCCCTGGTGGCGATGTCGGTGGTGAGCCGCTGGCGCAGCACGTTTTCCTCCAGCACCACCCAACGCAGCCTGATGTCAGGGTGCTGCTTCTCGAAGTCGCCGGCGAGCTTCTGCATCACCACCATGTCGCCGTTGTTGACCGTGCCGATGGTGATGGTGGCCTGAGCCTGGGCGGACGCGCCCGGCAGCAGCGCCGCCAATGCAACGGCGGCGGTAAGCACCGCGAGTGGGCGCAGTTTTACCATATGGACGTTCCCCGGATCATTTCGCCAGCTTTCGGCCAGCTTTGGTTCAACGCGAAGTCTTTCAGGCGCTGCAAGCTGCGTCAAGCATTACAAAGGATCTAGCAGTCTGTCGGACTTAACGCGACGTGGATGGACACGGTAGGATCGGCGG
>CAXTCN010000017.1:0-64189 GCA_964242575.1 uncultured Acetobacteraceae bacterium
CACGCCCCCGCAGCACGCTCAGCACGATCAGAGCTTTGGTGCGAAAGCCCTGCCGACGGCCCGGGACCACCAACGACAACGTGTTCCGGACGGATGCCAAGCAGGACCGGGCCGGGGGCAAGCTGCGTCCCGTTGAGCCTCACGTGCGTGGCCGCTCCGCCGGGCAGCTCCAGTTGCGCCGCGCCGTCGGCCACCGTGACGATGCGGCCCGGGATGGCGTTCATGCGCGGCGAGCCGATGAAGCCCGCCACGAACAGGTTGCGCGGGCGCTCGTACAGCTCAAGCGGGCTACCGGCCTGCTCGATCCGGCCAGCCTGCAGCACCACGATCTTGTCGGCCATCGTCATCGCCTCAACCTGGTCGTGCGTGACATAGATCATTGTCGCGTCCAGCGTCCGGTGCAGGTTGAGCAGCTCGACCCGGGTTTGCGAGCGCAACGCCGCGTCGAGGTTGGACAGCGACTCGTCGAACAGGAACACCTGCGGCTCGCGGACGATGGCGCGCCCAATCGCCACGCGCTGCCGCTGCCCGCCGGAAAGCTGCGACGGCTTGCGGTCGAGGTAGGTTTCAAGCTGCAGCAGCCGCGCCGCCTCCGCCACCCGCGCGGCGACGACCGGCTTGGGCGTATCGGTCATGCGCAAGCCGAAGCTGATATTCTCGCGCACCGTCATGTGCGGGTACAGCGCGTAGGATTGGAACACCATGGCAATGCCGCGGTTGGCCGGCGGGACGCGCGTCATGTCCAAGCCGCCGATGTCGAGGGTTCCCCCGGTGATGTCCTCCAGCCCGGCGATCAGCCGCAGCAGCGTTGACTTGCCGCAGCCGGACGGCCCGACGAACACGCAGAACTCGCCATGTGCGACATCGAGGTCAATGCCTTTGATGACATCAACCGGGCCGAACGACTTGCGCACGCCGCGCAGCGAAACGTCGGCCATTCAAGGCTCCTGGTGCAATTCGAGGGTGACCGCCGTTTGCGGCGCCGTGTGCGACGCACCGGGCCGCATCGTCACTCCTTCACCGCGCCGAGCGTCAGCCCGGCGATGAAGTGCCGCTGCATGGCGAAGAAGATGAAGATTGAGGGCGCGGCGGCAATCAATGCGCCGGCGCTCATCAACTGCCACGAGGCGAGCCATTGCCCAGCCAGCGTCTGCAACCCCGCGGTGACCGGGCGCGCGCTATCGCTTTGCACCAGCACCAGCGCCCAGAAATAGTCGTTCCAGATGAAGGTGAACTCCAGCACCGCCAGTGCTGCCAGCGCCGGGCGGACCAGGGGCAGGATGACGTGCCAGAAGATGCGCAGCTCACTGACGCCCTCGATCCGCGCCGCCTCGACCAGCGCGCTCGGCAGTTCGCGGATGAAGTTGCGCATGAACAGCGTGCAGAAGCCGGTCTGGAACGCGACGTGGAACAGCACCAGCGCCCACACCGTGTCGTACAGCGGGATCACGTGGACAAACAGGTCGCGCACCGGGATCATCAGCACCTGGAACGGCACGAAGTTGCCGGCGATGAAGATCGCAAATAAGGCGACGTTGCCGCGGAAGCGATATTGTGCCAGCGCGAAGCCGGCCATGGTGGAAACCGCGAGCGTGCCGAGCACCGCCGGCAGCGTGATCACCACGCTGTTGAGCAGGTAGCGGCCCATGGGGGAGGAGGTGAACACCGCGGTGTAGTTCTCGGCGATGCGCAGGTCGGTGGGCCAGCCCCAATAGTTGCCGCGGCTGAGATCGTCGAGCGAGCGGGTCGAGGTCAGCGCGATGGCGAACAGCGGCAGCAGCCAGACCAGCAAGCTGACCGACACGACTGCCCGGTAGGCCGCTCGCGCGCCGGGAGATTGTTTTGCAGCGGCGCCGGGAACATGGTCAGCGGCGTTCCCGGCGCAGCAGGGACACCAGGAAAAAGGCGATGTATACATCCATGATAAGGAACAGCACCGTCGCGATCGCTGCCCCGTAGCCGTAGCGGAACGAGGCGAAGGTTTGCTGGTACATGTAGAAGGCAAGCACTGAGGAGCTGTCGTACGGCCCGCCCTTGGTCATGATCGAGACCAGGTCGAAGCTGCGCAACGCGCCCACGACGCACACGACGACAGCGATGAACGTCGCCGGGCGGAGCTGCGGCAGGATGACGTGGCGCAGCAAGCGCCAGCCCCGCGCACCCTCAAGCCGCGCGGCCTCCACCAGCTCAGGGTTGATCGCGGTGAGGCCGGTCAGGTACAGGATCATGCAGTATGCGGTCTGCGGCCATAACCCTGCCGCCACGACGCCGAACGTCGCCCAGCGCTCGTTGCCCAATATGTCAACGGACGGCAAGCCGGCCGACCCCAGCAGGACGTTCAGCAGCCCGAAATCGGCGTTGAGGAACCAGCCGAACACCAGGCCGACCACCACCTGGCTGATGACGAACGGGAAAAAGAACAGCGACTTCACCAGCCGCATGCCGAACAGCGTCTGGTTCAACAGCAGCGCCAGGCCGAACACCGGCGCAAGCATGAAGGCCGCCAGCCACAGCACGTTGTTGGCCAGGGCGGTGTAAAACACGTCGTCGGTGAACAGCTCGGCATAGTTGCCGAAGCCCACGAAGCGCATCGGCTTGATGCCGTCCCAGTCGTGCAGGCTGACCCACAGGCTGTCGGCAATCGGCCAGATGACGAACAGCGCGAACAGCAGGCAGGCGGGGGCCAGCAGGATCGCCGGGGCCAGCGCCATCTGATGGCGCCGCCACCAGGTGGCCGGGACGGGGCCGGTCGCCATGCGGCCTGCCGTCGCGGACATCGGGCCGGCTGCGCCCTAGTTGGACGTGTAGATGCGCTTGCGGGCGCGCTCTATGGTGGCGAGCACGCTGTCCAGGCGCTCCGGCTTCACCATGAACTCCTGGAAGCCCTTCATCGCGATGGTTGCCAGGTCCTCGCTGGTGTCGCGGTCGAGGAACTGGGTCAGATGCACCGCCGCACCCAACTGCGCAGCGCCGGCCTTGAGGTAGCGGTCGTCGCTGACCTCCGCTTGGCTGTTGGCCGGAAGCTGTTTCAAGGTCTTGTTGAGCGTCGCCTGCACGTCTGCGCGCGCCATGAACGCCAGCAGCTTCATGGCGTCGGCCTTGTTCTTGGCGCCTGCCGGGATATGGATGCTCTCGATCGGCGCCTCCTCGGTTTGCGGCAGCCCAGCGGTGATGGTCGGGAAGGTCATGAAGCCGATGTTGGCCGCCGCGTCGGCCGGAATGCCCTGCGTGATGAAGTTGCCGATCAGCATCATGCCTGCCTTGCCTTGGTACAGCAGGCTTTGGCTTTCCTGCCATGACAGGCTGGTGTGGTTCTTGATGAAGCACTGGTGATCGAGCAGTTGCTTCCAGTGCGCGAAAACGGCGCGCACCTTCGGGTCCTGCCAGCTCACGCGGCCCTCGGTGAGCTGGGTATGGAACTCGTAGCCGTTGAGGCGCAGGTTGATGTAGTCGGACCACCCGGCGGTCGGCCACAGGTCCTTGCTGCCCAGGTCAATCGGCTCGATCCCCGCGGCCCGCAGCTTGTCGCAGGCGCCGAGCAGGTCGTCCCAGGTTTTGATGTCGCCGACCCCGGCCTTTTGCAGCAGGTCGGTGCGCGCGAAGATGCCCCACTGATAGTAGCTGTATGGCACGCCCCACTGCTTGCCCCCGACCGTGACGGTGTCGAGCACCTTTGGCGAGAACTGGGCGCTCATCTCCGGCGTGAACAACGCGCTCACATCCTCCAGCAGGCCGGGGGCCACGAACTGCCGCATGCGCGCGCCCGAGTACCACAGGGCCACGTCGGGCGGGGCGGAAGTCAGCCAGTTGCGGATCGAGCTTTTGTAGCTTTCGTGGTCATAAACATTCATCTTGACGGTGATGCCCGGGTTCTCGGCCTCGAACCTCTTGACCATCGCTTCAAAGGCCGCCTTGGGCTGCGGGTCCGACGTATCGGTGTTGAAGACAATGGTCCCTGCCATGGCTGAGGCAGCGAAAAGGCCGGAAACGAGGGCGACTGCGGCAAGGGTGCGGGAGAGGCGCATGCTTTCCTCCGTAAAGGCGAAGCCCTGACCAGGCACCGCGTTGATTGTACGATGCCGCCCCAGCCGGTGGCGCCCCAGCACTATCACCGCTGCGGTGTCGGTTGGCTAGGTCGTAATGACGATTTCGGTGTCGGGGCTTCCCGGTGCGGATCGAGGTTTCTCACGCGAGGCCGACCCCCCTCGCGCCAGGTGCGGCCTGCCGTCACCGCCAGCCTGGGCGTGCGGCGGCCCGGCCCTGCACGCGGAACACGGTCTTGACCAGCACTGCCCCGACGTTCGGCGTCGGGTCCGTCAGGATCACCACGCGCAGCCCGTCGCGTTCGCGCCACAGCACGTCTGCGCCGTCCCGGACGTCTGGTCGCACCGGATGCAGCAGGGCGCGCTCGAACGCGTCCTGCGGGATGCCGTCAGCCACCATCCGGGCCTGGGCGTGGCGGCTCACGGCCACGTTCCCCAAACCCGTCACGTTGCGGTAAAAATGCTCCATCGCTGCCCCCTTCCATTGCCGCGCCCCCGCGCTTTACCTGAGGCGCTGCCGGACGGCGAGGCGGGGCAGGAGCGCAACGCCCTCCTTGGTCAAGATGTGTACGGCGTGGCGGCGACAGCGGGTTGCCCCCGCGTCTTCCACAACGACCATGCCACGCCCCCGGCCAGTAGGCCGAACGTGACGGCGAGCGATACCGCGGGCGGGAACTTCCCAAGCCCCAGCAGGTCGGCCAGGAATACCTTGGAGCCGATGAAAACCAACACAAACGCCAGCGCGTGCTTCAGGTACTTGAACCGGTGCACCATCGCCGCCAGCGCGAAGTAGAGCGCGCGCAAGCCGAGAATGGCAAAAATGTTGCTGGTGTAAACAATGAACGGGTCCGTGGTGATGGCGAAAATCGCCGGCACGCTGTCCACGGCAAAGATCACGTCCGCGACCTCGATCAGCGCGAGCGCCAGGAACAGCGGCGTCATGAACCAGGCCGGCTGGCCGGTGCCGGGGTGGGGCAGGCGGACAAAGAACCGTTCCCCGTGCAGCTCGCGCGTCACGTTGAAGCGGCGCTCGGCCAGGCGCAGCAGGGGGTTGTTCCCCACGTCCGGCCCCTTGTCCGGCACCACCAGCATCTTGACGCCGGTGGCGATGAGGAACACGGCGAACACGTACAGCAGCCACGAGAACTGCGACACGAGCGTGGCGCCCAGGCCGATCATCACCGCGCGCAGCACGATCACGCCCAGGATGCCCCAGAACAGCACCCGGTGCTGCAGGTGCCGCGGCACGGCGAAGTAGGCGAATACCATGGCGATGACGAACACGTTGTCCATCGCCAGCGCCTTCTCGACCGCAAAGCCCGTCATGTAGGCCATGCCGGGTTCAGGCCCGAGGTACCACCACACCCATGCGCCGAACAGCAGGCCGAGCGTGATGTAGCCGGACGACAACGAAAGGCTCTCGCGCACGCCAATCTCGTGATTGTCGCGGTGCAGCACGCCCAGGTCCAGCACCAGCAGCGCGGCCACGATGCCCAGGAACGCAAGCCACATCCAGGCCGGCTTGCCCAACCACTCCGCGAGCAGGAACGCGGACTCCATCATGCCCTCCCGGCGCCGAGCGGGCGGCCAGCCTGCGGCGTGCGGTCCAGGTGCTCGCGCAGCAGCGCGATGTTGCGCTGGTTCGCGCGGAAGAACACGTCGCCAAACCACCCGACAACGGGAATGGCGCTCAGCACGAGGTCCAGGCCCACGTTGCCAGTCATGCGCAGCAACATTGGCATGGGCACACCAAGCCGGCGGGCCTCCCAAATCAGGTAGGCCGACAAGCCCTTGGCCGTCACCGTGCCGACGCCGGGCAGAAGGTTCAGCACGGCGTCCGCGCCCACGCGCACGTTCGTGCCGGGGATGCGGACCGCACTGTCCAGCAGACGCGCCAGCGCTTCCAAGCGCGCACGGACATTGGCAGACTGGTCGGCGTGCGACCCGGCGGAATTGGAATAAGCAAGCATCGGCGTCTCCCAAAAGGATGCGCGCCTGGCGCGCATCCGGGTGAGAGAGTCCGACATCGCAGCCGGGTAAGCGGCTGCCAGAGGGGCCCGGACCCCAATGATCCCCATGTTGTTGCACGCCCCTCGGCAGACAAGGCATGGCGGCCTGGCAGCTTCGCTTTCGTGAGCTGGAGCGGCTGGTGGGGCATCCATAATCATTGTAGGAACGCATTAAGCGGCTGCGGCGTCCTGGTGTTCTGGGCAGGGTACCACTGGCTATACGGCCACCGCCATCGCGTGCGCGTCGGCATGACGGCGGGTGCCGCGGGCCTGGCGCTGTAGTCATTCCTGATGGCGACCTCGCATGAGGCCGGGCTGGTGCTGATACCCGGCCTTGCGCCGCTGTGCGCGGGCATGGCGACCGGCGGTCAGGGAGCGTTGCTGATTTCGCTTGCGGCCGTGGCCGTGCACACGCTCGCGGCGTTGGTGGTGACGGGGCTGGTCGCGCTGGTGGTGCACGAGTGGCTCGGCCTGGGTTTCCTGCGCCGGAGCTGGATCAACTTCGACCTGTTGTGGGCAGGCGCGCTGGCCATGACCGGCCTGATGCTGGCCGTCACGGCGTAAGCAGGGCCTCAATGATACGGCTGGCAGCCATCGCGCTGCTCCGGCCGGCATGATACGGAACGCCACCACGTGACTGTGCGGCGGAGGCACCGATGGACGAAGATCATTTCAACATGGCGTTGCGCAAGTTTCTCAAGGAGGTCGGCGTGACCTCGCAACGGGAGATCGAGAAGCTGGCGCGCGAGCAATCGGCGCAGGGCGGCACGCTCCGGCTGCGCATGGTGCTGACCTCGCCCGACGCGCCGGCGCTGAACCACGTGGTCGAGCACAGCATCCCGCTCGCCTGAGCTGGGCAAGACGGCTGGGTCCAGCCTTGGTCCGGTTCTGGTTTTTGGCGGCGGGCGCGCTGTGCGGCTGTTCCCAGGTTTCCAACCCGGAACCGTCCGCACTGCATGACGGGCGGTACGTCGGGACCCGCCAGTCCAACCTCACGGAAGCCTGCGGGATCACGGCGACCGCGGGCAGGACAGCGGCGGACGTCGTTGGCGGCGCCCTCAAGATGCAACTGTTCAACCCCGGCACGGTCGTGACGGGAACGGTGGGCGCGGATGGCGTGCTGCGGGCCTCGGGACTGTGGAAAAGCCCACGCAGCTTCCACAACTTCACCATCCTGCAAGGCAAGGTCGCTGGCGGCGTGCTGACCGGGACGGCGTCCGACCAGCGGTGCGTCACGGAGGTCGCGCTGAAGCGGGTGGGACGGCGCTGAGCGCCCGGTGGTTGCCCGCGATCAGGGTTCTCGATCATGGTTCGGCGCGCACATCGGATGGCGCAGACGAGCAACAGGGGCCGGACAAGGGGTTTAGGATGATGGATCAAGGTTCAATGCCCCTGGCGCGCCCGCTTCGTTGCTGGGCGGCGCTTGTTCTGGGCGCCATGCTGCTTGCGGGCTGCGTGTCCCAGCCCTATGCCGGGGTTGCCTACCCCGGGCCATACTACGCCCCGGCGCCACGCGACCCGCTGTACCCGCGTTCGCCGACCCCGCTGTATGCCCTGCCGCCTGATGACGCCCCGGCCATCGTCGACACGCGACCGCTGCGCCCCGCGCCGCCCCCGGATATTTCGGTCGAGCCGCTGCCGGAACCTGAGCCTGGCGTCGTGGAGGCCGACCCAGCGCTTGACCCAACGCTGACGCCCAGGCCAAGCCTACCCGGGGCCACGGCGCGGGATGACGCCACGCCGCCGTCCGGCAGGGCGGAGCCAGAACCCTATGTGCCGCTCCAAGGCTTCCGCCCCATGCGCGGCCAGTCGCGGCCGGGCTTGTAGGGCCGCGCGCGTCGTCATCCAGCCGCGCTCCGCAGCCGCCATGAGGACCAGCTCAACAGGAGCACGAACGCCAGGGACGCGCACACCGCCGCGACGCTCACCCCGACCGGCCCCATGGCCTGCAGGAAAACCGCGATCAGGAGGACGTAGCACACGCCTGCGGCCGCTCGTGCCTTCAGAGGGGTTCCGGCATGGCCGAGCGCCACCAATGCCGGCTCAAGGGCGAACGCGCAAAGCTCGATGGCCGCCGCCACCGCGAGCAGCACGAGAAACGGATACGCGAAGGCATAGCCGGGACCCGCGACCAAGCCGATCAACGGCTTCCCCAGCAGAACCAGGAGCAGGACGGTCGTCATGCCCAGCGCGGCGGCGGCGGCCGTGGAGCGCTGCAAAACCGGTTTCAGCCCGGGAATGCCGTTCGCGTGGGCGATCTTGGCGAGTTCCGGGTAGATGGCGCGGGACAGGGAAAGCGCTGGCTTGCTCACCGCCGAAGAGAGCTGCGACGCCACCCGGTAGCCGCCCGCCATCGCCGGCCCGATGAAGGACCCGAGCGCCAGGGTCGGCAGTTGCTGCCACACCAGTCCCACTGAGGTGGACAGGCTTGTCATCCAAACGAACCTCCACAGGCCCGCGTTCTCGGACGTGACGCCGTGGACAGAAAGCGTCCTGCCCCGCGCCAGGCCGCGCCGGCCAAGCTCATGGTAGGCGGCGGCCCACATCGCAACGCTGGTCGCCAGCTCCGCCAGCGCCCATGCCGCGAGGAAGCCCGCCACGGTCGCGCCAGCCAGCCAGGCGCATGCCGCCCCCGCAAGCCGCGCCGCGGGCAGGACGGTCTCGGTGTAGGCCGCGAGGTCGAAGCGGTTGAACAGGCGGAGGATGCCGGTCGGCGTGCCCCGGACGCTGAACACCAGCGACAAGCCGAACAGCGCCGCCGTCCGCTGCTCGTCCGCCGCCCAGCCAAGCAGCGGCCCGGCCGCGAGCACCCCGGCGCTGGCCAGCGCCGATCCAGCTACGGCGGCTCCGAAATCCAGCAGCGCGGTGAAGCAGAGCACGCGCCGCAGGCGGTCCGGAGCGTCGTCCACGAGATGCTTGGCGCCGAAGCGTATGACGGCCTGCCATGATTGGAACCCGGCGAGATTGGCGACCGCTTGGCCGTATGCCAGGACAAGGGTGAACTGGCCGAACGCCGTCACGCCGAGCGAGCGCGTGGCCAGAGCAAGGTAAACAAGGCTGAACAGGCCACCCGCGCCCTTCCCGCCCAACAGCCACGCCGCATTGCGCACGGTCCTTCGCAGCGGCCCCATCGGCCTTTCCATGCGAGCTTCGCCCATCGCCATGACCCGAATGAACTCCAGTTCTGCCCTGCTCGATGCGCGGGCCACTCCGGGACGGCCGCCTCGGCCGCAGCGTCCCGCATTGCGCCGCAACGGTGCGGTGGCCTATGGCGACGGCAGACCGACTGGAACGCCGAACCCGATGCGCGTCGCTTTCCTCTACAATGCCCAGAACCACCATGTGCTGCATAGCTTGCCCATTGCCTGCGAGCTTTCGCGGATTTCCGAGGCGGAGGTGTTCGTGCTTGCGCGAACGGCGGACCAACTGGCGCTCGCGCGGCGGTTGTCGCTGCTTTATCCGGACAGCCGGCTTACGTTTGAGCTGCTCCGCCCCCCGCCCTTCATGCGCGAACACATGGGGGCTTCGAAGCTGGCGAAGTTCGCCTCGCTCATTGCCAATCGCCGCCGTCTTAACTCCTTCGATGCGCTGGTGGTCCCGGAGCGCACGTCCCTGCTGCTGAAACGGTTCGGGGTGACGAGGCCGCGGTATATCCACAGCTTCCACGGCCCTAGCGGGCACGACCGCCTGGCCGACCCGCGGTTGCGAGAGTTCGACCTGCTGCTGGCGCCCAGCGCGCGGCGCCTGGACCGCATAGCGGCCGTGGCCGGGCGGCCGGGCCACTCCGCCGTGATCGGCTACTCGAAGCTTGATGTGGTGCGGCGGGCCGGGCCGTCCCCGGCGCCCCTGTTCCCCAATGGCCGTCCGACGGTCCTGTATAACCCGCATCATTGGGCCAGCAAGTCGTCCTGGCCGGCAATCGGCCGCGCCGTCCTTGAACGCTTCAGGGACCGGGCTGACTTCAACCTGGTGTTCGCGCCGCATGTCCGCCTGTTCGACCCGCCCGAACGGCGCCAGGCGGAGTTCCGTCAGTTCTCCGGCGTCGAGCACCTGCTGATCGACTTGGGCTCCGAGCGCAGCATCGACATGAGCTACACGCTGGCAGCCGACATCTACCTCGGCGATGTCAGCAGCCAGGCGTTCGAGTTCGTTGTCCGGCCCCGCCCTTGCATATTCTTGAACCCGCGCGGCCTGGCCTGGGAAGGCGACGAGGACTTCGCGTCCTGGCGGCTGGGCCGCGTGGTCACGGACCTGCGCCAGCTCGATGACGCCCTGGCGACCGTCGCGCTGTGGCAGCCGAAGTACGAGCCGCTCCAGCGGGAGGCCGCGGCGGCGAACTTTCCCGAGCTGGACACCCCGGCGCCGCTGCGCGGGGCGCGGGCCATCGCCGCCTTCCTCCGGCACGGAGAGCTCAGGCCCGGCTGGGACGCCGAGGGCCAGCCCCAGGCTTCCGGCACGCGGCGCGCGCCCGCCTTTGGCCAGTAGCGCCGGACGATGTGCGGCATAGCCGGTTGGTACCGCCGGGGGCCTGAGGTTCTTGCCGCGCACCTGGACGCGAGTTGCGCCACCATCCGCCACCGCGGACCCGACGACCAGGGCCTGCTGACGGACGGCGATTTCGGCTTCGGCATGCGCCGCCTCAGCATTATCGACATCGCGGGCGGGCACCAACCCATCGAAAGCGAGGACGGAACCCTCGCGATTATTTTCAACGGGGAAATCTACAACCACCTGGAACTGCGTCCCGAGCTGGAGCGGGCCGGCGCCCGCTTTGCCACGCGGAGCGACACCGAAACGGTCCTGGCGGCGTGGCGGCACTGGGGCGAGGGGGCATGGCCGAGGCTGGAGGGCATGTTCGCGGTCGCGATCTGGGACCGCCGCGCACGGCAGCTCATCCTGGCGCGCGACCACCTCGGGATCAAGCCGCTGTACGTCACCGAGCAGCACGGCGGCCTGGCGTTCGCGTCCGAACTGAAGGCGTTGCGGGCGCTGCCGGGGCTGGAGTTCGACATCGACCCGCGCGCGGTCCATGACTATTTCAGCTTCGGCCATACCGTCAGCCCGCGGTCCATCTACCGGCAAGTCGGCACGCTTCCGCCGGGCCACGCGTTGACGTTGGGTCCAACCGGCGCGCCGCGGATCGTGCCGTTCTGGCGGCCCCGCTTCGCCGTCCTGGAGGGCGTCACCGAGCACGAGTGGGTCGAGCAGTTCCGCGCCCGCTGGCTCGACACCGTTGCCAGCCACATGCTGTCCGACGTGCCGGTCGGCGCTTTCCTGTCCGGGGGCATAGATTCGTCGGCTATCGTGGCCGCGATGACCCGCGTTTCGGACCGGCCGGTCCAGACGTTCACCATCGGCTTTCCCTCGGCGCGGTTCAACGAGGCCCCGTTCGCGGAACAGGTCGCCGCGCACCTCGGCTGTAACCACGTCACGCGCACGGTTGACCTCAAGGCCGCGGCCGACATCCTGCCGGACATCCAGCGCTGCTACGACGAGCCGTTCGCCGACCCGGCCGCCGTGCCCACCTGGTATGTCGCGGAGCTGGCGGCGCGGCATGTGAAGGTCGTTTTGTCCGGCGACGGGGGGGACGAGGTGTTCGCAGGCTACCGCCGGCACCGCACCGAGGACCGCATGTCCCGCCTGCCCGCCGTTGCCCGCCTGCTTGCCCGCGGCGTCATGGGCGTGCCGCGAACGCCTTTCCGCTCGTGCAACGCCGTGCTGCAGAAGTGGCAGAAGGCCGTGAGCGACGCGGCTGCGCCCGATGGCTGCGCCCGCTTCTTCGCGCGCACGCAGATCACGTCGCCGGAGCTGCGCCGGCGGGTCTATGCGCCCGGCTTCCATGCCCAGGTTGAAGGGCCGCGTCCCTATGAGGCGCTCCGGGACGAGTACTTCCCATCGCCCGCCCGCATCTCCGCCAACACGCTGGAACAGTTCCTGTTCGCCGACCTTACCCTGAACCTTCCAGATGGGATGCTGACCAAAGTCGACCGGGCGACCATGGCGCACTCGTTGGAGGCGCGCGTGCCGTTCCTGAGCCATACCCTGGTGGACTGGGCGCTGACGATGCCGGTCAACCTCAAGATGCGCGGCGGCGTCGGCAAGTACATCGTTCGCAAGTCGGTTGAACCCTGGCTGCCGAAGCGCATTCTTGAGCGCGGCAAGCAGGGCTTCCAAATGCCGCTTGCCGAGTGGTTCGCCGGGGATTTCGGCGTCTTCGCGCGTGAGCTTTGGCACGACAGCGGGGTTGCGCGCACGGGCGTGCTGGACCCCAGGGCCGTGGACGCGGTGTTTATAGAACACCGGACGGGACGCAGCGACCACAGCCGGTTGCTCTATGCCATTGCGATGTATGCGCTCTGGTGGAGCGCCCAGAAAGACTAGCGAAGTCGGATGCCTCACGGGCGGTTTGCGCCGCCCGTGAGGCGAACCACTAGCCCTGCGCGCTCGGAACCGCGACGAACAGGCTGTGCCCGTCCCGCAACACCCGCAGCGCGACCGCCTGCTTGCCGTCCCGGCCGCTGATCGCCTTCACCGCCTCCTCGGGCGATGCGACGGGACGGTTGCCGACGCTGAGCAGGACGTCGCCGGCGCGCAGGCCCGCTTCGCTGGCCGGGCTGCCTGGACGCACGGCGGCGATGACGGCGCCCTTGACCTCGGCGGGCACGTTCAGGCTTTCGCGTACCGCCCCGTCGAGCGGCGCCAGCGCCAGGCCGACCTTGCCGGCGCCCGGCGCTGCCTCCGGCCCGGCGTCGGCCGTCTTATCCGGCAGCGTCGCGGCTGTCATGGACAGCACCTGCTCCGCGCCGTCCCGCTGCACCGTAAGCTGCGCCGTGCTGCCAGGGCGCAGCGCGGCCACTTGGCGGGCCAGAGCGCGCGGGTCCTGCACCGCGGCGCCGTTCACGGCCGTGACGACGTCCCCGGATTTCAGCCCCGCCTTCGCCGCCGGGCCGTCCGGCTGCACGTCGGCCACCAGCGCGCCCTCGGCCTTCGGCAGCTTGAGCGCAGCCGCCATCGCCGGGTCGATCTTTTGCGTCGATACGCCCAGGAAGCCGCGCTCCATGCGGCCGTGCGCCTCCAGCTCGGCTACTACCTGCTTCACGACGTTGGACGGGATGGCGAAGCCGATGCCGACCGAGCCGCCGGACGGGCTGTAGATGGCCGTGTTGACGCCCACCACCGTGCCGTCGGTGCCGAACAGCGGCCCGCCGGAGTTGCCGCGGTTGATCGGCGCGTCAATCTGCAGGAAGTCGTCATAAGGCCCGGCGCCGATGTCCCGCCCGCGCGCCGACACGATGCCGGCCGTGACCGAGCCGCCCAGCCCGAACGGATTGCCCATGGCCACCACCCAGTCGCCGGGCTGGGCCTTGTCGGAGTCGCCCAATGACAGGAACGGCAGGCCCGCGCCGGCCTCCACCTTGAGCACCGCCACGTCGGTGCGCGGGTCGCGGCCCACCACCTTGGCGTCCAGCTCCCGCCCGTCATCCAGGGTCACCACCACCTTGCTGGCGCCGTCCACGACGTGGTTGTTGGTCACGACATGGCCCTCTGCGTCCACCAGGAACCCGGAGCCTAGCGCCTTGGCGGCCCGGCCGCCGTTGTCCGCCCCTGGCCGCCCGTTCGCGCCTGGCCCTTGCTCGCCGAAGTAACGCCGGAACATCCGGTCCTCGTTCGACCCGCGCGGGAACGGCGAGTTGGCCGGCTCGGCCTGGACGCGCTCGGTGCTGGTGATGGTCACGACGGCGGGGCGCACGCGGCTGACCAGGGCGCCGAACCCTGGCAACGCGGGAATGGGCTGCGCGGCGATGGCAGCGGCCGTGTCTTGGGCCGTGGCCGGCACGAGGCTCGCGCCGAGGCCGCCGAGGGCGGTGCCGGCCAGCAGCACCGCCGCGAATACTGAACGCCTTGTTTTGGCACGCAACATGGTGAAGGTCTCCGGATAGGGTCCGGCGGTCTGTCCCGCCTGGACCCCACATGCCCTCGCGCGCATGGAGGGACGACCTGCGCCATCATGTCGATTTTTTCAGGATCGGTTCTTTGAAATCAGCGGCGCGCCGGGAACGCCAGCGTCACCCGCAGCCCAGGCGCCGCGTCGTCCAGCCGCACCGACGCGCCATGCAGCTTCGCCACCGCCGCCACCAAAGCGAGGCCCAGCCCGGTCCCCGGCGTGTTGCGGCTGCGGTCCAGCCGGTAGAACCGTTCCAGCACGCGCCCCCGTTCCCCGGCCGGGATGCCCGGACCGTTGTCGCTCAAGGCCAGCACCGGGCCGTCGCCATCCTGGAGCCGGAGCTTGGCCACGACGCCCGGGCCGCCATGCGTCAGCGCATTCTCGATCAGGTTCGCGGCGGCCTGGCGCAGCAGCGCGCCGTCCCCTTCGATGTGGACGCCCGGCGCGACGTTTGCCTGCAACGCCTGCCCGGCCTCGTCTGCCACCGCCGCGTAGGTGTCCACGAGGTCGAGCACGAGCGCGGACAGGTTCACGTCCGTGAAGCCCCCGCCTTTCAGCCCGGCCTCCGCCCTGGCGATGCGCAGCAGGGCGGAGAACGTGGCCAGCACGCCGTCAAGCTCCGCCAAGCTGGCGTCCAGCGTCGCGGCATCGGCCGCCGGGTCGCGCGGCCGGGCGGCTGCGGCCTCCAGTTGCTGGCGCAGCCGGAACAGCGGGCTGCGCAGGTCGTGCGCGATGCTGGTGGTGGTGAGTTGCAACCCGTCCACCAGCGCCTCGATCCGCGCCAGCATGGCGTTCACCGCGACCGCAAGCCGGTCGAACTCGTCACCGCGGCCACCCAGCGGTAGGCGGCGCGACAGGTTGCCGGCAATGACGTCCTGCGCGGCCTCCGACACCAGGCCGATCCGCCGTTCGAGCCGCCGCGCCGCGACATAGCCCAGCAGCAGCGCGGCGCTCGCCGCCAATGCCCCGGCGACCGGCAGCGCGCCCGTGAGCGCTGCCGCGCCACGCCGCACTAGCGCCAGGTCAGCGCCCACGACAAGCTGCAGCCCGCCCGGCAGCGCCGCGCCGAGCATACGCAGGTCCCGCCCGTCCGTCGCCCGCACCGTGGCGAACCCGCGCAGGCCGGGCGGGGCATCAGGCAGCGCGCCCGCGACCACGGTCTCATTCGCGGTCCGCAACAGCACGAGCGCGCCGCGGCGGCGGGCCTGGGCCGCAATGCCGAGCGCGAACGCCGGCGGCCCGAGCGCCTCGTAGTCCTCCAGGTAACCCTCGGCCTCGGTGGCGATGGCGGCGTCGAGCTGCGCGCCCAGCGCCCGCTCCACCCGCCAGTAGCCCCAACTGAAACCGAGGCCGCAGATCAGCACCACCAGCGCCGCCGACAACGCCGCCACGCGGAGCGCGAAGCTGTGGCGAAGGCCGCCCCGAGCCATGCGCCGTCAGCCGTCCGGACCGAACACGTACCCCGCCCCGCGCAACGTGCGGATCAGCGGCGGCGCGTCCACCCCTGCCGGGCGCACCGCGTCCAGCTTGCGTCGCAGCCGGCTCACGTGCACGTCCACCACGTTGGTCGTCGGGTCGAAGTTGAAGTCCCACACCCGTTCCAGCAGCATGGTGCGCGTCAGCACCTGGCCGGGGTGGCGCATCATGAACTCCAGCAGGCGCAGCTCGGTCGGCAGCAGGTCCACTATCTTTCCGGCACGGCGCACGGTGCGGCGCAGCAGGTTCAGCTCCACGTCCGCCACGCGCAGCACGGCCGGCTCGCCGTCCCGGGTGGCGGCGGCGCGCCGGGTCATGGCGTCCAGCCTGGCGCGCAACTCGCTGAACGCGAACGGTTTGGCCAGATAATCGTCGGCGCCCGCGTCCAGCCCGTCCACCCGGGCCTCCACCTCGCCCATCGCCGTCACCAGCAGCACGGGGGTGCGGTCGCCGGAGGCACGCAATGCGCGCAGGATGCTGAGCCCGTCGGGACCCGGCAGCATTCGGTCGGCGATGATGGCGTCGAACGGCTCGTTCAACGCCAGGAACAGCCCGTCGCGGCCGGTGCGCGCGACCTCGACCCGGTGCCCGGCCTCATGCAGGCCCTTGGCCAAGTAGTCGGCGGTGGAGGCGTCGTCCTCGATCACCAAAATGCGCATGGGCGCTTCGATCCCTAACTGGAGCGTCATCCGGCCAGCCTGTTCCTTTAGCCCGGCCAAGGCGCTCGCTGGGACTGGGCAGACCGGGCAATGAACCAGTATGAGGTTTTAACGTGTCCGAACCAAACGCCTGCACGGACTTCTTTGCCGCCATGACCAGCCACCCGTGCTGACCACCGCACGCCTTCTGCTGCGCCCGCCACACCCCAGCGATGCCGCTTCACTTTTCGCTTTTCTCGGCGACCCCGCGGCCATGCGCCTCACCCACTGCCATGCCTCGGTGCGTGAGTGCCGCCGAAGGTTGGCCGGGTTTGAATGGCAGCGCCGCCGGGCAGGCTTTGCGCCATGGGCAGTCCTGACGCGAGGCAATGGCCAGCTCGTGGGATGGGGCGGCCTGTATGAGGACCCGTTCGATCCCGGCTGGGGCGTGGAGCTGGGCTACTCGTTCCATCCCGCAGCTTGGGGCCAAGGTTACGCGACCGAGCTGGCACGCGCGTGCCTGGCCTGGGCTGACGAGGAATTGGAGATGTCGGAGGTGTGGGCGTTCGTGCACCCTGGCAACGCGGCGTCCCGGCGCGTGCTGGACCGGGCGGGCTTTGCACAGGTCCGGCTTCTCCCGGAGAAGGAACGCATCCTGCTCCGCCGGGCAAGGGGCGGATAACGACAACGAGCTTGAGCCGGGACCGACGAACACCGCAGCCTCGCGGCGGTTCAGAAGCGCAGCGTCAGGACCGGCACGTAGCTGATTGCCAGCAGCACCGCGACCGCCACCCCGAAGAACGGCCATAATGCCTTGACCGTCTCGCTCATCGTGGCGCCGGCGATGGTGGAGGAGATGAACAGCGTGGTGCCGACCGGCGGCGTATAAAGCCCGATGCCGAGGTTGATCACCATCATCAGGCCGAGCTGCAGCGGGTCCATGCCGATGGTGGCGGCCAACGGCACGAAGATCGGCGCCAGCAGCAGGATGGCGGGCGGCAGGTCGAGCGGGCCTCCGATCAGCAGCATGATGACGTTCATCGCCAAAATCACCAGCAGCGGGTTCTGGATGGTGAGCGCGATCCACTCGGCGAAGCGCTGCGGCACCTGGTCGAAGGTGAGTATCCAAGAGGCGGCGGCGCTGCCCATGATCACCAGCATAACGATGCCCGTGGCAATGCCCGCATCCACCAGGGCCTTGGCAACCCGTTGCCACGTCAGGTCGCGGTAGATCACCGCGCCGGCCGCCATTGCGTAGAGCACCGCCATCACCGCGATCTCGGTCGGCGTCGCGAAGCCGAAGCGCAGGCCGAGCAGGATCAGCACCGGCAGCGCCAGGGCTGGCAATGCCAGCAGGAACAAGCGGGACAGGTGCGGCCAGTCCATCGGCGCGTAGGACGGGACGAGGCCAAGCTGGCGGCCCTTCCAGGTGCAGACTACGACGAAGCCCGCCGCCATCATCAGCCCGGGCAGGATGCCGGCCAGGAACAGGTCTCCGATGGAGACGCCGCTGACCACCGCGAACAGGATCATTGGGATTGAGGGCGGGATCAGGATGTCGATCACCGCCGAGGTCGCGTTGTTGGCGGCGCACAGGCCGGCCGGGTAGCCCTGCTTCTTCTGCCAGGGGATCAGCACCGAACCGAGCGCGCTGGCATTGGCAACCGCCGAACCGGAGACGCCGCCGAACACCACCGAGCCCACCACCGTGGTGGAGAGCGGCCCGCCATGGATGCGCTGCATCGCCTCGCCCGCGAAAAGCAGCAACTGCTGGCCGAGCTTGCCGTCCATCATCAGCGTGCCGGCCAGGATGAAGAAGGGCAGGGCCAGCATCGGGAAGGACTGCGTCTGGGCGAACATCTGCTGCGTCACCAGCAGCAGCGGCAACTGCCCGTCCCACAGGATGGCGATGCCCGAGGCGATCACTAGGGCGTGCGCCACCGGCACCACCGCCACCATCAGCGCCACGAAGGCCAGGAGAAGGATGAGGCTCACGTGGAGGCGAGTTCCGGGTTGAGTTGCGGCATGGCCTCCGGCCCAAGAAGTGCGACGCGCAGCGCGTTCGTCGCCGTGCCGACCACGACGAGGGTGCATCCGGTGGCGATGGCCCAGTAGCCATGCGCGCCCGAGAGGCCCAGCGCCGGGCTGCGCTCGATGCTGGCGATCTCGGCCACTTCCAGCGCTTGCCGGCTGAGCATGACGTAGGCGCCGAGCACCAGGAGGTGGCCGGCCAGCAGCAGCCAGCGCCGCCCCTGCCGGCCGAGCTTCTCCAGCAGCCACTCCACGGCGATGTGGCCGCCCTGCTGCACGGCGAGGGCCACGCCCGCCATGATGAACCAGGGGAACAGGCGCTCGGGCAGTTCCTGCGCCCAGTCGAAGCCGCCGCTGGCAAAGAGGTAGCGGGCGACCACGTTGGCGGCGAGCGTGCCCATCAGCGCAAGGCCGGTGAGCACGAGCGCCACTTGGCAGACGCCACGCACCGCCCGGTCCACTGCATCGGCGGCGCGCAGCACGCCCATCAGGACACCGCGGCGCGGAGCTGGCGCACGAAGGGGCCGATGGGTCGGGTCTGCCAGGCATCCAGCACCGGCGCGGTCGCGGCCCGGAAGGCGGCGCCGTCGGCTTCGTTCAGCGCGACGGCAGCCATGCCGCGATACTCGGCCAGCAACTGCGTGTCGGCCTCCGCCATGAGCCGGCGGTTGTGCTGCGTGGCCTCGCGGGCCGCGGCGGTCACCAGCGCGCGGTCGGCCTCGCTCAGCCGCGCCCAGGCGATGCGCGAGGCCAGGAAGGGCGAGCATTCCCATTTGTGCGAGGTCAGCGAGATGTAGCGGTTCACCTCGTGCAGCTTGGCCGAGTGGATGTTGGCCAGCGGGTTCTCCTGGCCGTCCACCACGCCCTGCTGGAGGGCGACGTAAAGCTCGGAGAAGTTGATCTGCTGGGTGGCGGCGCCGAGGGCCTGGAAAGTGTCGATCGTCGCCGGGTCGGCGGGGGTGCGGATTTTGAGGCTGCGCAAATCCTCCGGGCGGTTGATCGGACGGCGGCGGTTGGTGATATGGCGGATGCCGTTGTCCCAGAAGCCCAGGGAATGCAGCCCCACCGCGGCGAGCTTGCGTGCCAGCTCCTCGCCCACCGGGCCGTCCACCACGCGGTAGGCCGCCTCGGCAGAGGGGAATAGGAAGGGCAAGCCGAGCGCCGCCATCTCCGGCACCAAGGAGGAGGTGGGGCCCTGGCTGTTCACGCTCATGTCCAGCGTGCCGGTGCGCAGCGCGGTGAGCATCGCCACGTCGTCGCCCAGTTGCGCCGCCGGCGCCACGCGCAGGTCGATGCGGCCGTTCGACCGCTCGCGCAGCACCTGCGCTATCCGGTCGGCGGCGATGCCGCGCGGGTTGTTGGCCGCCGTCCCGTGGCCGAGCGTCAGCCGCACCTGGCCTTGCGCGCGCAGCACGCCCGGGGCGGCGAGCGTCGCGGCACTGGCAAGAGCCGCGCGCCGCGTGATCCTGAAGCGGTCCTGCATCGTTTCCTCCTGTTTTTTCGTTGTCGTGACTGGGGCCGAGTCGCCTAATCCCAGGGAACCAAGCGTCAGGTTCGGGCCACTAGCTGAGAAAGGCGCTCACGCCGCCTTCCCCGCCGCGGGTGCGGCCGCGCGCTCCATCTCGCGGCGCAGCGCCACCACGTCGAGGTCGGATGACAGGTCCACGTCGTCCACCGAGACGATGGCATCGCGCGCGACGGGGCGCTTCAGCCTGGCGTGGTGAGCAAGGCCGATGGGCAGCGCGCCGAGCGCCAGCGAGCGGCTGGCCGGGATGGCGTTGGCCCAGACGGTGTAGCCGCCCTCGCCGTCCAGCGTCTCGTTGGCGGCGAGGTCGCGCTTGGCCACCGCCACGGCGTCGCCGCGGAACTCGCGCGGGGTGCCGGTAGGCTCGTTGCGCAGCACGGCGGAGAGCACGCTGATGCTGGTCTCCAGCCCGATCATGTGGAAGGGCCGCCACATGGAGCCGTACCAGCCCGACTTGTCCACCAGCAGGCCGTACTGCTTGAAGCAGTCGCGCGTGTAGTCGCTTGTCGCCTTGAAGGTCACGAAGACGCCGTAGCGGATGTTGTTCACCACCTCGCGCCCGTCCGGCTCCTGGCTGGCGGCGATGTCCACCAGCCCGGAGCGCGGCAGCCGCCCGCCATCAGCCACCGGCTTGAACACGCCGGCCAGGTCGTGCAGGCCGGCGGGCGGGAAGGCCAGGCCGTCATCGGGGCAGTCAAGCCCGGTGCCGTTGGCCACCGCCGCCATCTCGATGGCCGCCTTGGTGCCGTCGGTGAAGGAGTTGTACATCTTGGGGTTGAAGTCGCCCTTGGCGACCTCCTCATCGGTCCAGCCGAAGAAGCCCCAGACGGTGTCGGGGGTGGAATAGCGGTAGCGCGGCTCGAAGTTCATGCCCTTGCCGGCCGAGACCAGCTCGAAGCCGCAGGCGCGCACCCAGTCCACCAGCTCGCAGATGATGGCGGGCTGGTCGCCATAGGCCATGCTGTAAACGAGGCCGCGCGCCCGGGCACGCTCGGCCAGCAGGGGGCCGCACAGCACGTCCGCCTCGACGTTGACCATGACGACGTGCTTGCCGCCCTCAATGGCCGCCAGGGCGTGGCGCACCCCCGCAAGGGGGTGGCCCGTCGCCTCGATGATGCAATCGACGTGCGGCGAGGCGGCGAGCGCGTTGGCGTCGTCCAGCACGCAAGTGCCGCCGCTGCGCGCCGCGTCGTCGAGCGTGCGCGCCGCAAAGCGCTCCGCCGGCCAGCCGACGCGCGCGAGCGAGGCGCGCGCCTTGCCGACATCGAGATCAGCGATGCCGACGACGTGCAGCCCGGCGATGCGCTGCGCCTGCGCCAGCACCATCGAGCCGAACTTGCCGGCGCCGATCAACCCGACGCGCACCGGGCGGCCCCCGGCGGCCCGCTGCGCGAGCAACGTGGACAGGTTCATGAAATCCTCCCTTGCGGCTTCACTGCCGCTCCGACGCCTAGCCTAAGCGGCCCGCCCTGCGCGCCATTCCCGCCACCCCCGCCGCGCGTCGTCATGCCAGCCAAGCGCGGATGCGCGCCGTCATCGCGGCCGTGGAAATGCCGTAGCGGTCGTGCAGCGTCGGCAGGGCGCCGGCGTCGAGGAAGGCGTCCGGCAGCCCGATCTGGCGGAAGGCGGGCGGACGGACGTTCTCGCACATCAACACGGAGGCCACGGCCTCGCCCAGGCCGCCGACGACGCTGTGGTTCTCGGCCACCACGACCATGCGCCCGGTGCGGCCGCATTCGCGCAGGATGGCCGCCTCGTCGAGCGGCTTGACGGTGGGGCTGTGCAGTACGGCGATGTTCAACTTGTCGGCCCGCAGCGCCTCGGCCGCTTCGAGGGCGCGCATCGTCATGAAGCCGCTGCTGATCACCAGCGCGTCCGGCCCGTCGCGCAGGAGCTTGGCGCGGCCCAGCTCGAAGCGGTAGCCGTACTCGTCGAGGACCATCGGCACCTGGCCGCGCAAGAGGCGCATGTAGACCGGGCCGCGATGCGCCGAGATGGCGGGCACCGCCTGAGTGATCTCATGCGCGTCGCATGGGTCGAGGATGGTCATGTTCGGCAGGCCGCGGAAGATCGCCAAGTCCTCGGTCGCCTGGTGGCTGGGGCCGTAGCCAGTGGTCAGCCCGGGCAGGGCGCAGCAGATTTTCACGTCCAGCGCTTCTTCGGCGATGGCCATGGCGATGAAGTCGTAGGCGCGGCGCGCGGCGAAGACGGCATAGGTGGTGACGAAGGGCTGGAAGCCCTCGCGCGCGAGGCCGGCGGCGGCGGACATCAGCACCTGCTCGGCCATGCCCATCTGGTAAAAGCGGTCGGGCATCGCCTGCGCGAAGATGTGCAGGTCGGTGTATTTGGACAGGTCCGCCGAGAGGCCGACGATCTCGGGCTTCTCGCGGGCGAGCGCCACCAAGGCATGGCCGAAGGGGGCGGGGGCGGTGCGCTGCCCCTCGCCGGCGATGGAGGCGATCATGGCCGAGGTGGTCAGCCGCGTGCCGGGCGCCATCCTGGGCGGGCGCGCGTACTTGTCGCGCCTCATGCCGGCGGCTCGGCGTCGAGGATGGCCAGCGCCTCGGTCCATTCGCGCGGTTCGACGCGCAGGAAGTGGCTGCGCTCGCGCGCTTCGAGGAAGGGGATGCCCTTGGCCATCTTCGTGTCGCAGATGACGACGCGCGGCTGCGGGAAGGAGTGGTGGCGCGCGGCGTCGAAGGCGGCGACGAGGGCCGGGATGTCGTTGCCGTTCACCCGCTGGGCAAACCAGCCGAAGGCCTCCCACTTGGCGGCCAGCGGCTCGAAGTTCAGCATCTTGGCGCTCGGGCCGTCGGCCTGCATCTGGTTCACGTCCACCAGGGCGACGAGGTTGCCGAGCTGCCAGTGCCCGGCCGAGAGGGCGGCTTCCCAGGTGGAGCCCTCATCCAGCTCGCCGTCGGAGAGAAGGTTATAGACGAAGGCCGGGTTGCCCTTGCGCCTCAGCCCGAGCGCCATGCCGATGCCGATCCCCAGGCCCTGGCCGAGCGAGCCGCCGGTGATCTCCATGCCCGGCGTGTAGGCGGCCATGGCGGACATCGGCAGGCGACTGTCGTCGCTGCCATAGGTCTCGATCTCGTCCTCAGGAAGGATGCCGGCCTCGACCAGGGCCGCATAGAGGGCGATGGCGTAGTGGCCGATCGAGAGCAGGAAGCGGTCCCGCCCCTCCCATTCCGGCTCCTCGGCGCGGTAGGCGAGGGCGTGGAAGTAGGACACGGCCAGCACGTCGGAGATGCCGAGCGCCTGGGCGATGTAGCCCTGGCCCTGCACCTCGCCCATGCGCAGCGCGTGGCGGCGGATGTTCCAGGCGCGGCGGGCGAGCGAGGGCGCGTTCGTCCTCAATGGATCAGCATCCCGCCATTCACGTCGATCACGGCGCCAGTGATGTAGGAGGACAGCTCGGAGGCGAGGAAGAGGTAGGCGCCGGCCACGTCCTTCGCCTCGCCCAGGCGGTCGAGCGGGATGCCTTTGCGGATTTCCACCCGCAGCTCATCGGTCAGCTTGCCGCCGGTGATGTCGGTCTGGATCAGGCCGGGGGTGACGCAGTTGACCCGGATGTTGTCCGGCCCAAGCTCGCGCGCCATGGCCTTGGCGAGGCCGAGCACGCCGGCCTTGGCGGCGGAGTAGTGCGGCCCGCCGAAGATGCCGCCGCCGCGCTGCGCCGAGACGGAAGACATGCAGACGATGCTGCCCTGGCGCCGCTCGCGCATGTGCGGGATGACGGCCTGGCTGAGGTTCAGCACGCCGTCGAGGTTCACCGCCATCACGCGAGCCCAGTTTTCAGGGCCGATCTCCATTAGCTTAAGCGGCTGGGTGATGCCGGCGTTGTTCAGCAGGATGTCGAGCTGGCCGAAGGCGCCCAGCGCACGCTCGGCGGCGGCGCGGCAGCTCTCGGGACTGGTGACGTCGCAGGCGACGCCGATGTGGCCGTGGCCCAGTTCGGCGGCGGCGGCTTCGGCGCCGGCTTGGTCCACGTCGAGGATGGCGATGCGCGCGCCGTGCTCTGCGAAAAGGCGCGCTGTGGCTAAGCCAATGCCGCGCCGGCTAGCGGCGCCGGAAATGGCCGCGGTCTTTCCCTCAAGCAGCAATGCCTTCGTCCCCAAGCTCCCTTGGGGCGGAGGTTCATGCCAAAGTTCCTCACCGACAAGCGAGAAATTCCTTCGAACCGATGAGTTTGGCTCACCGGTCATCCAGCCTTTTGAAGTCGAGTTCAAGGTTGAGGTTGCGCGCCAGCCACTCCGTGAAAAGCACGACGGAGCGCGAGTATCGCTTGGCCTGTGGGAAGACGAGCCAGTGCGCCGTGTACGCCACATCCTCGCAGATGCCTGCGAGCGGTCGCACCAGGCTGCCCTCGGCCAGCTCACGCTCCGCCAGGCGGGTCGATTCCAGTGCCACCCCCAACCCGTCCATCGCTGCGCGCAGCGACAGGAAGCTGCGGTCGAAGCGCGGCCCGTGCGGCTCGGGCGCGATCACCCCGTTGGCGGCGAACCAAGCTGGCCAGCGCACCTTCTTGATGGCGCTCTCGATCAGCACCTGCTCGCGCAACGCCGCGGCGCTGGTGATCGCCGCAGCAAGGCCAGGCGCGCACATCGGGGTGATGGTTTCGGTGCCCAACGGCAGCGCGACGAGTCCCTGCTGGCCATAGAAGGCCGAATTCGGTTCGCCATAGATGATGTCCACGTCGAACTCATCGCCGAGGAAGCGGGTGTAGTCCGTCCCGGCCGCGATCCGCACCTCCAGCCCGCCAGCTTCCTCCAGCAGGCGGCGCAGGCGCGGCACCAGCCACTGGGCCGCAAAGCTCGGCGCCGAATGCAGCCGCAGCAACTGCGGCCCGCGCGCCTCCACGCTGGCCAGCCCCAGCCGCAGCTCCCCGAAGCCACGCTCCACATGCCGCATCAGCGTCTCGCCCTCGGAGGTCAGCCGGATCGCCCGCCGCTCCCGCAGGAACAACGAGGCGCCTAGCGACGCCTCCAACCCGCGGATCGCATGGCTGATAGTCCGAGGGGGTGAGCCCCAGGTCAGCGGCGGCAATGCGGAAGGAGCCGGTGCGGGCCGCGGCCTCGAAGGCGCGCAGGGCGGAGAGGGGCAGGTGGCGGCGCATGGCTCTAGGTGAGCGCGCTTCACCCTCGCGCGCAAATTACTCGCTTGCCGGTGAATCCCACTGCGGCAATGCAGGCGCCAACGAATCCAGGGGAACTCCAGCCTTGCCCGACCCACGCCGCCTGGCCGACGCCATCCGCTTCCTTTCGATGGATGCCATCGTGCGCGCGGGCGAGGGCCATCCCGGCACGCCGCTGGGTGCAGCCGAGATTTGCACGGCGCTGTTCACCCGCCACCTGAAGTTCAACCCAACTGACCCCTTGTGGTTCGACCGCGACCGCTTCGTGCTCTCCAACGGCCATGGCTCGATGCTGCTCTATGCGCTGCTGCACCTGACGGGGTATGCGGGCATCGGCATCGAGGACATCCGGCGCTTCCGCGAGCTGGGCTCGCCCTGCGAGGGCCACCCGGAGCGCGCGCCGGCGCGCGGCATCGAGGTGACGACGGGCCCGCTCGGCCAGGGCATCGCCAATGCGGCCGGCATGGCGCTGGCCGAGGCATTCCTCGCGGCGCGGCTGGGCAGGGCGCTGGTGGACCACCGGACTTATGCCTTGGTCGGCGACGGCTGCCTGCAGGAGGGGGTGGCGCATGAGGTGGCCTCGCTGGCGGGGCACCTGCGGCTCGGCAAGCTGTGCTGGTTGTGGGACGACAACCTGATGACCGATGACGGGGCGATCGGCCTTGCCGCCAGCGAGGACATGCCGGCCCGCTTCCGCGCCGCCCACTGGCACGTGCAGGAGGTGGACGGGCACGACGTGGAGGCGGTCTCGGCGGCGCTGCTGCTGGCAGAGGCCGATGCGCGGCCGAGCCTCATCGCCTGCCGCACCGTGATCGGCCGCGGGCTGCCCGGGATCGAGGGCACGCGGGCCGCGCATTCCGGGCGGCTGACGCGCGAAATCACCGATGCGGCGCGGGCGGCGCTCGGCTGGGGGCATCCGGCCTTCGCCGTGCCCGATGACGTGGCGCAGGCCTGGCGGGAGGCGGGGCGGCGCTCGCTGCCGGAGCATGCCGCCTGGCAGGCGCGCACGGCGGCGCTGGAGCCGGCGCGGCGGCGCGAGTTGGACCGGCTGCGCGAGGGGCGGCTGCCGGAGGGGTGGCAGGACGACTTGCGGGAGTTCGCCGCCCGCGCGCATGGCCCGCAGCCGGGCTGGAAGCTCTCGGGGGAGTTGCAGGACATCGCCGCCGCCGCCATCCCGGAGCTGCTGTCGGGCGCGCCGGACTTGGAGGGGGCGACGCAGCACAAGCGGCGGCTGGGCGCCTTCACGGCCGAGAACCCCGCCGGCCGCTATGTGCATTATGGGGTGCGCGAGCACGCGATGGGCGCGATGCTGAATGGCATGGCCGCGCATGGCGGCGTGGTGCCAACGGGCATCACCTACATGATGTTCTCGGACTACCTGCGGCCCACGCTGCGACTGGCGGCCATGATGAAGCTGCCGGTGTGCTTCGCCTTCAGCCATGACAGCATCGGCATCGGCCGCAACGGGCCGACGCACCAACCAGTGGAGTGCCTCGCCGCGCTGCGGGCCATCCCGGAAATGTGGGTGCTGCGCCCGGCCGATGCCGTGGAGGCCGCCGAGTGTTGGGAGCTGGCGCTGGGGCGGCGCGACGGGCCGTCCTGCCTCGTTTTCGCCCGGCAGGCGCTGGAGCCTACCGGGCGCGCAAGCGGGGAGAACCGTTCGGCGCGCGGGGCCTATGTGCTGGCGGAGGCCGGGTGCGGGCCGCGCCGGGTCACCTTGCTGGCCACCGGCTCGGAGGTGGGGCTGGCGTTGCGGGCGCGGGCGGTGCTGGAGGCGCGGGGCACCGCCACCGCCGTCGTTTCGATGCCGTGCTGGGAGCTGTTCGAAGCGCAGCCGGCGGCGTATCGCACTGCCGTGCTCGGGCCGGGCACGCGGCGGGTGGGGATCGAGGCGGCGGTGCGGCTTGGCTGGGATCGCTGGATTGGAGATGACGGCGTGTTCATCGGCATGGCAGGCTTCGGCGCCTCGGGCGCGGAGGCCGAGCTGTGGGAGCATTTCGGCATCACCGAGGCAGCGGTGGTAGCGGCGGCGCCCGCGTGAGCACGGCAATGCTCCGCAACTGTTGCGCGCTGGCTGTCGGAGAGAAGGGCATCAGGACGTGCGAGGTGTTCACGCCACAAGAGATGCTCTCCTGCATCACGCTCTCCTCCAGGTTTCGACCGCTCGCCCAACGGCGGCGATTGCGGCATTGCGGCCATCGAAGGAGGCTTTCGTCTCCGTGATGTAAACGCTCACAATCATTGGCTTGCTGTCCGGCGGCCAAATCACGGCGACTCAGGGCGACGTAGGTTGGAGGGACGGCAACCAATTGCCCAAGCTCGTCCAGGACACCACCTCCCATTGCAAGACGCCCAGGCCACCAATATGCCGTTGCAAAAGGCTGCTTAGTCACGCCGTCACCTGAACGAAGAAGCGCAGACTCTCGGCACCCGCCATGCGACCCCCCGTAGGCATGGGCTCATCACGACCGATCATCGCGTCCACAACGCCAGACCGCCTGCGCCGCCGCCGATGGCTGAGGGTGGCGCTGGTCGCCCAATTGGCCGCCGCCGCCGTTTTGCTCTGCCGTGAGTTGACCTGGCTCCAGCCTGCCGAGCTGGCGGCTTATGACCAGTTGGTCGCTGCGTGGGCCGGCCGGGACTCCAGTGAGCGCATTCTCCTCGCCTCGGTCACGGAGGCGGACATCGGCCAGTACGGCTGGCCCTTGCGGGACGAGGATCTGGCCCTCCTGCTCAGGCGCCTGACCGCTTGGGGAGCCCGCGCCATCGGCGTCGATATTTACCGCGACCGTTCCCTGCCTCCCGGCAGCGAGACGCTTGCCGACTTCCTGGCGCAGCATCGAGGGATCACTTGGGTTTATAAGCTTCCCGACGAGACTAGTGGGGGCGTTTCGCCGCCGCCCATGCTGGCCGATACCCCGCGCGCCGTGCTCGCCGACGTTGTCACCGACGCGGGGGGCGTGGTCCGGCGCGGCCTGCTCGCCGCCACCGATGCGCGCACGAAGCGAAGCGTCCGCACGCTGGGCATGGCGCTTGCCGAACAGTACGCCGGCCAGGGTCTGCGGGCGATGGGCGACGATGCCGCCCTGGGCGGCAACCGTGTCGTGCTCGTCACCCCGAGCTTCGGCCCGTACGCGCGGGTGGACGCCGCCGGCTACCAAACCCTGCTCGACTTCCGCGGCGGGCGGGACCGCTTCCGGCGGCTGAGCCTCAGCGACCTCATGCAGAGCGACGACGCCGCCACCCTGGTGCGCGGGCGCGCCGTGTTGATCGGCACCGAGGCGCCGAGCGTGAACGACAGCTTTGCCACCCCTTTCAGCACCGGCTGGCACGGCGGCGCGCCGCTCAGCGGGGTCATGCTGCACGCGCATGTGGCTGATCAGTTGCTCCGCATCCACGCCGGCGAGGCAGCCGGCCGGACTGCCCTGCCGAGGGCCGCAGACGCGGCGATCATCTGGGCGTGCTCCATGGCCGCTGCGGCAACGGCCCTGGCGCTCCCGTCGGCCGGCCTCGTCTTCGCGGCTTCCATCACCGCCGGCGCCGGGCTGATTGCTTGGGCGGCCTACGCGCTGTTCGGCGCGGGACTGATCCTGCCCGGCGTTCCCGCCATACTCGCTTGGACCAGCGCCGCCATGGGCGCCATCTGGGTGCTGCACGGCATCGGCATCCGCGAGAGGCTGCGCCTCAGGCGCAGCTTCGAGCATTACCTCGACCCCCGGATCATCGAGGACATGCTCGCCGCCGGAACCATGCCAAGCTTCGGCGGCGAGCGCCGCGAAGTCACCGTCATGTTCACCGACATCGCGGGCTTCACCACGCTTGCGGAGACACTGCCGGCGGAGCAGGTCGCGGCGCTGCTGCGCGACTACTTCAACGGCGTCTGCCCCGCTATCCTGGCCTGCGGCGGCCTGTTGAGCGTGTTCCACGGCGACGGCCTGCAGGTATTGTTCGGCGCCCCGCGGCAACAAGATGACCACGCCGACTGCGCGGTTGATGCGGCCCTGGGCATTGACGCGTTCGCGCGCCGCTTCAGCGCGCAACAGCGCGAGCGGGGCGTCGAGTTCGGCGCGACGCGCATCGGCGTGCACACCGGCGTAGCCCTGGTCGGGAATGTCGGGACGCCAGCGCGGCTGAACTACGGGGCGGTCGGGGACGTGGTGAACACCGCGTCCCGGCTTGAGGGCCTCAATAAGCGGGTCGGCACGCGGATTGCCGTGTCCGGCGAGACGGCACAGCGCTGCGCACGGCATTGTTTTCGTCCCATTGGCGAGTTCGTGCTGCACGGACGCCGCGACGCGCTTGCGGTTTTGACGCCGCTCACCGAAGCAGAGGCGATGGACCAGCCGCGCGTTCTGCGATACGAGGCCGCCTACGCCGCCCTTCGCGCCGGGCATCCCGGGGCCGGTGCGATGTTCCTGGCGTTGGAGCAGGACGACCCTTGCGTCACCTTCCACCGCGCGCGGCTCTCCGCCGGAGAGCTGGGAGTCCGCTGCATTATGAAGGACAAGTGATGCGAGTACGGCACCTCCTGCTCGGCGCTTTCCTTGCCCTGGCTGGCGTGATCTCCCCGGCGCAGGCCGGCCCGCGGGAGGACCGGCAGGCGGCGCTGGATTTGCTGGGGCGCGGCACTGCAGCCTTCAACGTCGGCGACGCCCTCGCTGCCACACGGCACTGGACGGAAGCCATTCGCCTTTGCCGGCTCGCCGGCGCTCCACGCCTGGAGGCCGAAGCGCTGGCCCGGCGCGGCGAGGCTTACAGGGTGGAAGGCCAGTTTCGCGAAGCATCCGAGGACCTGACCGCCGCCCTGGCCCGGGCACGGGCAGCGAACGACGAGCCTATGATTGCCGCCGCCAGCGGCGCACTAGGCAACCTGGCCTTCATGTCGCGCCGGACTGCGGCGGCTGAACCGTTGTTGCTGGACAGCCAGGCCCGTGCGCGCCGGCTGGGCGATGCGGCCGTGGCAGGCGCGAGCGCCAATGACCTCGGCAACCTGTATGCCGTGACGGAGCGGCCGCAGCAGGCCGCCCGGGCCTACGCGGAGGCGGTCCAACATGCCGAGGCGGCCAATGACCCTGCCTTGGCCGCGACAGCCGAGACCAACGCCGGGCGGCTTGCCCTCGAAAGCCGGGACCCGAACCGGGCCGCGGCCCTGCTGCGCGGCGCGACGGACCGGCTGGTCCGCATGGAACCCAGCTACCCCGTGGCGTTGGCGCTCATTGCCGCCGGCACGGCCGCCACCATGGGCGAGCAGCCGTTGCCGGCGCCGCTCGCGGGGGTGTCCCAGCAGGCCTTCGAGGCCGCCGAGGCGATTGCCGGACGGCTGGGGAATGCGGCGCTTGGTTCGCTTGCCCTCGGCGGCCTTGGGCGCTTGCACGAATGGACCGGACGCCTGAACGAGGCAGCCCGCCTCACCCAGCAGGCGTTGTTTCAGGCACAGCGGGCCGCGGCGCCGGACATCCTGTTCCGCTGGGAGTGGCAGCAGGCGCGGATCGACCGTGCCCTCGGGCGCGACGACGCGGCTCTGGCGGGCCTCCGGCGCTCCGTGGCCACCCTGCAATCGGTCCGCCAGGACATCCCCATCGATTACCGGGAGGGACGGTCCTCGTTCCAGGCGACGTTCGGTCCCCTTTACACCCAGCTCGCCGATCTGCTGCTGCGGCGTGCCGGAAGCGGTGGCCGGAACGCCACGGCGCTGGTCCTTGAAGCGCGCGAGATGCTGGAAAGGCTGAAGGAGGCCGAGCTTCAAGACTATTATCGGGACTCCTGCATCGTGAACTTCGAGGCGAAGCAGCGCGGCATTGAGACCGTCGCGCCGGACACGGCGGTCGTCTATCCGGTGATCCTACCGGACCGGCTGGAGCTTCTGGTGAGCGTCGGCGAGGACCACCGGCAGATCGTCGTCCCCATCGCCGAGCCGCGCCTGCGGGCGGAGGTGGAGCAGTTCCGCCTGCTGCTCGAACGGCGCTCCACCAACGAGTTCCTGGCGCCGGCGCAGCGGCTGCATGACCTCATTGTCCGGCCCATTGACGCCTTGCTCGCCGGGCGCGGGATTGGCACGCTGGTGATCGTGCCCGACGGCATCTTGCGCACCGTCCCGTTCGCCGCGTTGCACGATGGCAAGCGCTTTCTCATTGAGCGCTATGCGTTGGGGATGGTGCCGGGGCTGCGGCTGGTGGACCCGCGGCCGCTCGGGTCCGTAACGCCGCGGACGCTCGCCCTCGGCCTCTCGCAGAGCCGCCAAGGCTTTCCGGCCTTGCCGAGCGTCGTGTCGGAGCTGGAAGGCATACGCCGGCTGCAGGGCGGCACCAGCCTGCTCAACGGCGCCTTCCTGCGGCCACGGTTCGCGCGTGAGCTGCGCGACGTGGACTACAGCGTCGTGCACATCGCCTCGCACGGCGAGTTCGGGGCCGACCCTAGCCGGACCTTCGTCCTGGCCTACGACGGCCGGCTCACTCTCGATGACCTGGAGAACAGCATCAAGCTGGCCCGCTTCCGCGAGCCGGGACTTGAGCTCCTGGTGCTGAGCGCCTGCCAGACCGCGGCCGGCGACGACCGGGCGGCGCTTGGCTTGGCCGGGCTGGCGCTCAAGGCCGGCGCGCGGAGCGCGTTGGCGACGCTCTGGTTGGTCAGCGACCAAGCCTCGGGCCTGTTGGCAGTGGAGTTCTACAGGCAAATGCAGGGCGGGACCACGAAGGCGGGCGCGCTGCAGGCCGCGCAACTTGTCATGCTGGCGGACCCGCTGCTGGGCCATCCGGCCTATTGGGCGTCATTCCTGCTGATCGGCAACTGGCTTTGACGAAGGGGTTGAACGTTATGGGCACCAGGCGAGCGTTGTTCGGCATGGCCCTTGGCATGGCCGTGGCGGGACGGACCGGGTCGGCGCAACCCGGCGGCCCGCCACAGGGCCAGGCGAGGGACGAGGGCGGCCTGGCAAACCGCGGGGCGCCCACCGGGCGGATCGGCGCCGCCACGCGCGGCGCCCGCGACGACAACATGGGATTGGCGCTCGACCTGGTCGCTCCGTTGCAGGGCGTGGGCCTCACCTCGGTCGATCAGCCCACGCTGTGCTACCTCCTGTCCGGCCGGACCACCCAGCCCATGCGGCTGGCCATCAGCACGCCGGGCCGGGCACGTCCGCTGGCGAACCTTGATCTTCCGCGCGCCCCGGCACCGGGTTTTGGGATCATCCGTTTGCGCGACCATGGCGTCCGGCTCGCCCCGAACCTGCTCTGCGTATGGTCGCTGACCCTGGCGCCCGACCCGCGCGCGCCCTCGCAGGACATGGTTGGCAGCGCCCTTATCCAGTACCGGCCGGGCGATGCAGCGTTTGAGGCGGCAAGGCGCGAAGCCGCTCCCGACCGTCGCATCGCGGCGCTCGCGCGCGCCGGGTACTGGTATGACGCGGTTGCGCTGGCGGAGCGGAACCAGGGCAGCGACCGCGGCGCAGCCCTGGCCGCGCTGCTCGAACAGGAGGGGCTGCGCATGGCCGCTGTCCCTGACAGGGGCTGAACGCCGCCCTCAAAACAGGCTCGTGACGATCCTGAAATGCACGCCCTTGTCCTGGAGCGCGTTGCCGGAGTCGACCCGGCGCAACGCCTGCCCGTAGTACACCTCGGCGGCGGTCCCGAACCCAATCAGCCAGCGCACGCCCAGGCCAACGCTCGACAGGTTGGAGTTCGACGGCGTGGCCCGCCGGGTGTTCCACCCAAAGCCGTGGTCGTAGAACGGCGCGAGCTGGATGGTGCCGGCGTCGGTGTTGGCGCCGAGGAACGGCACCGGCAGCCGGCCGACCGGCACGCGCAGCTCGAGCGTGCCGACGACGGCGTTGTCGGTGGCCGCCAGGTACTCCCGGTAGCCGCGGACGGTCGAGACGCCGCCCAGCACGAACTGCTCGATCGGGAACAGCGGGTCGTTGCTGAGTTGCAGGCTGCCGCGCGCCAGCAACTCCCAGTCTCTGAACACGCGGCGGACGTACTGCGCCTGGCCCAGCCAGGAAAAGAACCGCCCGGTCGGCGGCGTGCGGGTCACGGTGGCGCCCAGGGCATCGATCCCGACGCTGAACGTGGACCGCAAGGCCACGACCCGCTCGGCGTTGCGGTCAAGCCAGTCCTGGTAGAACCGCAGCGCAGTGACGTTGGTCCGGCTGTCGTCGGCGCCGGAAAAGGAGAACGGCTCGTTCAGCAGGAACGTCCGGCTGCGCCGCCACTCCAGCGACAGGCCGAGCGTCAGGGCCTGTTCCGGCGTACGGTAGAACGGCCGGCTCAACCCAAGGCCGATGCTGTCGTATCGGCTGGTGATGTCCAGCGCACTGAGGCTCCGGGTGATGACCAGCGTGTCGTTCACGTCATAACGCAAGCTCAGCCGGGTGTCGTCGCTGGCGATGGGCAAGGAGTAGCTGACCGCGCCGTCGTTGATCCCTTGGCTCCGCCCGTACTGCGCCGCCAAGACGTCGCCCACGCCCAGCAGGTTCGTGATGGCGCCCTGCAACTGGCCGCGCACTTCGCCCACGGTGGGCGACTGGCTGTTGGCGACCTGGGCCGAAAGCGAGATGCGGCTCGCCTCCGCGACGTCCCCGATCAAGCGCGCCTCCCCCGGCGCGAGGCCGGGCTGGATGCTGAGGTTGAGGCGGCTCAAGGCGGGGTCTTGCAGCAGGATTTGCTGCTGCCGCCCGAGGTCGTTCACGTTGAACGGGACGGAGACGCCGCGCCGGAGCCGGTCCGCCAGGTAGGATGACCGGTAATGGCGGTTGCCGGTCACCTCGATGTCGGTCAGCCGGCCCTCAATGGCCTGCAGAACAAGCACGCCGCCGGCGACGGCCTGGTTCGGCACCACGACGCCCGAGTTGATGTAGCCGCGGTCCACATAAAGCAGCGTGACCTGCCGCCGGATGTCCTCAAGGTCCTGCAGCCCGACCGGGCGGCCGAGGAACGGCGCTGCCACGCCATCGATGTCGGCCTGGCCGAGCACGGAGCTGCCGTCGAGCCGCACCCCCTCAAGCAGGAAACGCACGTCGCTGGGCAGGCCGGTCCGGACCGCCGGCGGTGGCCGGGCCGGCGGCGCCGGTTGCGCTGCGGCCGGTCCGCCACCGTGCAGCAGGACAGCCAAAGCGCCAAGGCGGCACGGCCAGCCTACCCGCACTGGCTCGACAGGCCGATGCTGGTATGCGCTGGGGCGGCCGTGAGGTCCGGCGCTGGGGTCTCGCCAGCACGGACCGGACGGTTGGCGAAATAGAGCGCCGGCAGCGTGGCCTCCAGCCCTTGGCGCTGTCCGCCGCGCCCGGCCGCCACCAGGCTGGAACGCGGGCCGGCGCCGCGCACGGCACAGCCCTCGCGCAGCAGCGCGGCGGCGGCGCGCAGCTCGCTGGCCAGAACGACTAGGCTGCCGTTCAGGTCCAACGGCGCGGCGGTGATGAAAATGCCCCCGGACACGCCAAGCTGGGACGTCGCGGTGACGGCGCTGCCGGCCGACTGCACCAACTGGTCGGCCCGGATCAGCACGTCGCCGCCGTTGCCGCCGACCGCGTTCGCCTGGATCAGGCTGCGGTCGAGCACCACAAGGCGCGGATCGACAGTGATGTTGCCGCCGTTGCCGGAGGCGCTGTTGACGGACGTGGTGATGGCGCTGCGCTGGAGATACAGCAGGTCGCCCGCGCCGATGGCGATGTTGCCGCCGTTGGCCGCCCGCGCCTCGGTCGAGATGCTCGCCCCGTCGCGCAAGCTGATCCGCGGCGCCGCGACGGTGATGGACCCGGCCGCGCCCGTGTCGGTGGACGTGGCGCTCACCTGCGGCCCGGGGCCGTTGAGCTGGATGCCGGTGGCAGCGGTCACGCCGACGTTGCCGCCCTGGCCCGTGCCGTTGGTGGCGCTGGCGATCCGCGCGCCCCCTTGCACCGTGACCGTGCCGGCGCTGACCGAAACCGCGCCGGCGTCGCCGGACCGCGCCCCGAGCGCCGATGCGGCGATCTCGGTGAAGCCCCCGCCGCTGGCCCCGCCGTCCAGCAGCAGCGCGCCCGGCGTCGCCACCGCCACCGAACCGCCCGCGCCCGTGCCGCGCGTGTTGCTGTTGATGAACCCGCCGTTCAGCACCGACACGCTGCCGGCGCTCACCCGCACCGAGCCGGCCGAACCGGACACGTCCACCGCTGCCTCACTGCTCACGCCGTTGCGGAAGCCGCCCGCGCCCGCGCCGTCGATGGTCAGCGCGCCGCTCGCGTCCAGCACGATCTCGCCCGCCTTGCCGGACCCAGACGTGTCGGTGGTGATCCTGCCGCCGCGCGCCAAGGTCAGCGCGCCCGTGTTCACCGTCACGTTGCCACCCTGACCGCTTCCGTCTGTGGCGCTGGCGATCCGCGCCCCGTTCTGCACCGTGACGCTGCCGGCGCTGACCGAAACCGCGCCGGCGTCGCCGGACCGCGGTCCGAGCGCCGACGCGCCGATCTCGGTAAAGCCCCCTCCGCTGATCCCGCCGTCCAGCAGCAGCGCGCCCGGCGTCGCCACCGCCACCGAGCCACCCAGGCCCGTGCCGCGCGTGTTGCTGTTGATGAACCCGCCGTTCAGCACCGACACGCTGCCGGCGCTCACCCGCACCGAGCCGGCCGAACCGGACACGTCCACCGCTGCCTCACTGCTCACGCCGTTGCGGAAGCCGCCCGCGCCCGCGCCGTCGATGGTCAGCGCGCCGCCCACGCCCAGCACGATCTCGCCCGCTTTGCCGGACCCGGACGTGTCGGTAGTGATCCTGCCGCCGCGCGCCAAGGTCAGCGCGCCCGCGTTGACCGCCACGTTGCCACCCTGACCGGTTCCGTCTGTGGCGCTGGCGATCCGCCCTCCGTTTTGCACAGTGAGGGTGCCGGCGCTGATTGTGACCGCGCCGGCATCGCCGGACCGCGCCCCGAGCGCCGACGCGCCGATCTCAGTGTTGCCTCCGCCCCCGCCATCCAGCAGCAGCGCACCCGGCGTCGCCACCAGCACCGAGCCGCCCGCGCCCGTGCCGCGCGTATTGCTGTTGATGAACCCGCCGTTCAGCACCGACACGCTGCCGGCGCTCACCCGCACCGAGCCGGCCGAGCCGGACACGTCCACCACCGCCTCGCTGCTCACGCCATTGCGCAAGTCGCCCGCGCCGTCAATGGTCAGGGCGCCATTCACCGCCAGCGCGATCTCGCCCGCGTTGCCCGAGCCAAGCGTATCGCTGGTGATCCTGCCGCCGCGCGCCAGCGTCAGCGCGCCGGCATTGAGCGTGATTGCGCCAGCGTCGCCGCCCCTGGCTGCTGTGGCCGGGCCAGCTACGCCGCCCGTATTCGAAATGGACTGGATTTGCGCGCCGGTCGTGACCGCCACATCCCCGGTCATGGCGATGCCGACCGATCCAGCCGTGCCGGCGCCGGACGTGTTGGCCTGGAGCAACGCGCCATTCTGAACGCTCAGCGTCCCGCCAACCAGGCTGATGGTCCCCCCTGCGCCAGCCGGGGCCGGAACACCAGTCGCGTTCACCAGCCTTGCTGGGCCGGTCTGGCTTTCAAGCATCGTCCCCAACCCATCCAGCAGCACGCTATCGGCGCTCACGCTGATCGGCCCGCCATTGCCGCGACCCCTCGCGTTGCTCACCACCACCGCCCCGTTCTGCAGCGTCAACGTGCCCGTGTTGATCGCAACCGGGCCGCCGTCGCCTGATGCCTCGGCGTTCGTGGCGACGGTGGTGGCGACAGAGTCCATCGTCACCGTCCCTCCCGCCGCGGTGCCGATGCTGATCCCGGGGCCGCGCCCAGGCCCGGTCGCTGATGCCACGACGTTTGCCCTGTCGCTGATGGTCACGGCCCGGTCGGCGTGCAGCGACAGCACGCCGTTCCGCCCGGGGATCAGGTCGTCGGTCACGATGGTGCTGGCTGACACCAAAAGCTCGCCGGCTCGGATGAAAACGCTGCCGCCGCTCGGGTAGATCGTCGAGTTGTTCACCACCTGCACGGTCCCGGAACGGGCCACGGTGTATGGCGGCCCGGCCCGCGGGTCCACCGGCACTTCGCCCGGCCCGGCGGCGCTGGCGACGTGCACCGTGCCTCCCGGCGCCAACAGGACGCTGCCGCTGATTGTCACGTTGCCGCCCACCAACCCCAGCGTGCCGCCGGACGGAAGTTCCAGCCTTGATCCATTGACGGTCACCGGCCGCGGGTTGGCGGACAGGAACCCGAACGCCTCCGGCGGCGCCGCCGTAAGGGTGCTGGCGTCCGGGTTGGTGGCCTGGAACCGCGCGCCGTCCCGTAGCCGCAAATAGTCGGCCGAGCTGGCGTGAAAGCTGCCGCTCACGTCCACGCTGGCGTTCGGCCCGAACACGACCCCGGCCGGGTTGACCAGATAGAGGTTCGCCCCCGGTATGGCGGAGCTGATCCTGCCGTCAATGGAGGACGCTGCCCCGCCGGTCACCCGGCCGATCACGTTACCCACGCTGGACGGTCCCCTGAAAGTCGCCGTCTCGCCCCGGTTCAAGCTCAAGGCGCCGAAACTATGGAACAGGTTGCCGCCGACCTGCCGGCCCAGCTCGGCCCCGACCGCGTAGTTCGGCCCGGCAAGCGTCCGTGCCGGCGACAGCCGGCCGTCCACCGTGATGCCCTGCGCATAGGCTTGGCATCCAAGCGGCGTGACCGTCAGGGCGAGCTGGAAGACGAGCAGGATAGGGCCGGAACTGCTGGGGATCATTGGCCATACCTGGCATCACAGCCCAACTTCGTATAGTTCCGCCACGACATTTGTCAAAAACCAGCTTCGGGATCATTTTAGCATGGCCCTGGCACGCACGGGCACCTGGCAGCGGGTCCGGCGGTTCGGCACCATTGCCCGCGTTGCCGCGTTGGCGGCGGGTACGGCGCTCCACCCTGGCCCAACCCTGGCCCAGCCTGCCGAGTCGGACCCGGCTGCCGGCGCGGCGTTAGCCGCCACGGCGCCAATCGAGGGTTTCCGCCAGGCCCGCTTCGGCATGAGCGAGCCAGAGGTGCGCCAGGCAATCCGGCGGGACTTCCCGGCCGCGGCGGCGCGGATCTCGCGCACCATCCAACCGGGTGAGAAAACCACCGTGCTCGCGGTCACCGCCGAGCAGTTGCTGCCCGACGCCGGGCCAGCGCAGCTATTCTACATCCTGGGCTACGCCTCCAAGCGTCTGGCGCAGGTCAACATCGTTTGGTCCAGCGATGGCCGCAGCGCCGCGCGGGACGAGGCGATCGTCGCTGCGGCGAACGCCCTGCGCGACCACTTCCAGGCGCGGCACCGGGCGCCTGACGAAATCCTGGTCAACCATAAGCTGGGCGAGAACGCGTTCCTGGTGTTCCGCGCCGCGCAGGCGGACGGCCGCATGGTGGTGTTGCTGCTCAGCGGCGTCGCGGCCGCCGGACGAGCGGATCGGACCTTGGCGGCGACGCCGTTGACGCTGCAGCTCTCTTATGTCCGCGACCATAGGACTCCCGACGTTTTCCGCATCGAGCGCGGACGCTTTTGAACGGTCCGCGCGCATTCGTGAAAAACTTCTTGGCAATCAATCAGGGCCATGACCGGAACTACTGAGACACTGGCGCGCATCCCGCTGTTCCGTTCGCTCGATGAGGATGCAATTAGCCGCCTCGATGCCGGATGCACCTGGCGCCGGGCGAGCGCGAAGGAGTGGGTGCTCGACTACGAGGCTTCAGGCACCGACCTGTTCTTCGTGTTGCGCGGCCATGTTCGCGTGGTCATCGCCGCTGCCGGCCGCGAGTTGATCCTGCGCGACATCCGCGACGGCGAGTTTTTCGGCGAACTGGCGGCCATAGACCAGCAACCCCGCTCGGCCGGCATCCTCGCCGTCACCGACACGCTGGTCGCGCGCATGACGGCCGATATGTTCCGAAAAGTGGTGCACGAGCACCCGGATGTCTGCGACCAACTGCTCCAGGCGCTCGTTGCCCGTGTTCGCGTGCTGGCTAATCGCGCCAACGAGCACTCGAGCCTCGGCGTCCGCCAGCGCCTTTACGCCGAGCTTCTGCGGCTCGCCCGCGCGCCGTCGGGGGGTGACGGCCACCCCATCGTGTCGCCCCCGCCCACCCATGCCGAGCTTGCGGCCCGGGTGAGCAGCCACCGCGAGGCGATCACGCGTGAGCTGAACGCCCTTGCGCGCGCCAAGCTCATCGAGCGTCGGCGTGGGGCTATCGTCTTGCTGGACGCTGACCGCCTGCGCGGAATGATAATGGAGGCCGGTGCGGCTTGAGGCTTGAGCCGTCAAGGCAATCTTGCAGCCAGGCGGCTAAAATTGCGCCAGCTTGTAGCCGATGCCCCGCACGTTTTGCACGGTGACGGTCGAGCCTGCCGTGGCGAGACGCCGCCGCAGGCAACTGATCCGCGCCTCGATTGAGTTTGGCCCCACCTCCATGCAAGCGCCGTAAAGATCGCTCTCCAGCGCTTGCCGGGTCACGATGCGCCCAGGCCTGCGCATGATCAGCTCCATGATCCTGAGCTCGCGGGGCGGGACCGGGATGGGATTGCCGTCGATGGTGACGTCCCTGTTCGTGCAGTCCATCTGGAGGTTGCCGGCCTGCAACACCTGTTCGGCGCTCCCGCGCGGCCGTCGGAGAATGGACCGGACCTTCACCACCAGCTCTTTCGCGCTGACGCGCTGCGACAAGCAGTCGTCCGCGCCGGCCTCAAAAGCTGCGATCCTCTGCTCCTCCTCGTCAGCCACGAGCACGATGAACCCCGTTGTCGCCGGCCTGCCGAACCGTTTGAGCCAGGCTGTCCAATCGAGCGGTCCGTTGCACGCAAGCAACGCCAAATCATAGCTCGCGATGTTCAACGCTTCGCTCACGTCCTCCACGTCACTGAACTGATCTATGCCAAACCCTGCGGAATGCAGATGATCCACCCACGATTGAACAAACAAGAAGCCGCTCGTGACCAGAAGTCGCATTTCATTCTCCAGCGTTTTCTTGAAGACAGACAAAGCTTCAGACAGATTTTATCTGAAATTTTGTAGATGGAAGATGATTTTATCTTGTTCATAGTGAATTTTAAAATAATTGTCTAAGTTTTTGATGCAGTGGAAATACGAATTCAGTAAGTAAGATTATTACAGTGCTGGTGGAAGTCACCGCACCTCAAAGCGCGACGTGCCGAGCGTCAGGAGCGTCATGGTTGCTTTCGGACCTTCGTTGCACCGCATGGATGCGCCAACAGAGACATCGGCGTCTGTGGGGAAAGCCACACTGCGCATCGTGCCGTATGGGGCGGGCTTGCTGAGCGGAAACCAATCGGCGTCCATGTCAGGTTTGCGACAGGTTGGTTCGCTACCAATGACCGCTCCAAGAAGCCAGGAGCACTGTCATGGAATCCATCCTCGCCTCCGGAGTCACCGGACCCACCAAGGGAGTTACTGAGCCAAGCGCTGCAAATGGAGACGAAGCGTCAGGCGCTGCGTTCAGCGCGGCCATGGACGACGCCGAGGCATGCGCCGCGGACGCGGACTTGGGCAATCCGCCGGCCGGCGATCCGCCGCCCCCTGGCAAGCCATCGGCCACCGACACGCGGCCCGCTGGCGACAACCGCAGCGCGCAGGAGATCATTAATGGCGACCCCACGCTGAAAAATCTCGGCAACCAAAGCGGCGTAAAGGACAACCTGAAGAAGCAGGTCGGCGATTTCGACAAGGACCCAGACGCAGCCTACCGCGCCTCGCAAGTCCTGGCGCACATCAAAGGCTCCAAGACCAGCGACGGCGAGGACCGGTCGAGCGGCGTCAAGGACAACGGCAAAATTGAAGGGTTCACTAAGGACGGCGACGCCCGCCACGGCACCGAGGCCGGCCTGCTGCAGGACTTTGGCAAGAACGGCTACTCCGCCCTGAAGGACGATCAAGTTCTCGACAAAACCAATGACGGGCACGTCAAAAAAGACGGCACGAACATGGACAATGCGGCCTTCGCGGGCCACAAAATTGCCGAGGGGCTGTCCGACGCAGCGGGATGGATCGGCGATAAGCTGGACAACCTGCCCGGTCCTCTGAAGGCGCTGTTCGCCCCAGTCCACATGATAAGCAAGACAGCGTCCGGCGCACTCAACGTGGCGGACACCGCCATCAAGGGCGGTGATGTCAAGCAAGCCGGCAAGGATATGGCCCACGACGTGCTCAGCACCGGCGCCGACATCATCAAGGCGGGTGGCGAGCTTGCGGGCGATACGCTGGGCAAAGTGCCCGGCATCGGCAAGCTCATTTCCGCCGGCGCCGAAGTGACGACCACCGCCATCTCCGGTGGCCTGAACGTCGCCGACACTGCCATCCAAGGCGGCGATGTCAAGGAGGCTGGCAAAAAAATGGGCTTCGATGTCGCTCAATCGGCCGTGGAGTCGGCCGTAGGCCTCGTGGACCCGACCGGTATCGCCGCAGATGCCGCGGGCGAGGCGTTCCGCAGCGGCGTCGACAAAAAAGGCGGCGGGTCGGCAGACGGCAGGGACAACGAAGGCGTGTCGCGGAACAAGGGCAAGGGGGGCAAGGGCAAAGGAGGCGCGCTGGCGGACACTGGCAGGTCCAAGGGAGAGATGTCAGCGGGCGCTGGCAGTGCCAGGGGGGGAGTGTCGGCGGATGAAGGTAGGGTGGACAAGACCAGTCCCAAGCGTTCGGCGGACCAAGCCGGCCTAGCCGACAGAACCGACGGCAAGGCCAAGGAGCCGAGGACGGACAACCCCTCCGACGGCACCTACGGCAAGCGGGACAAGGATGCCGCGCACGTGGGAGCCACGCCCGGCACCAAGCCCGGCACCTACCAGTCGGAACACATTGTCCCCGCCAAGGTTGGCCTCCAACCCGGCGACAAGAGGGGCAAGGGTGACGGAGGGCAGCGTGAGAACTCCATGCCAGCCTATTATGAGGATTTTCAGAACCACCGCGACCACGCGGGCACCGGGCGGAGCTCCATCTCGTCCGAGGACCGGAGGGACCGGACGGGCTGGCCGTCGTCCGAGCGTTACCGGCAGGACATGACCACGACCCTGAACGATCCAGCTGCGCAGAAAACCGGAACGAACCTGTCCAACGCCTATCAACTGAACCAGCTCGGCTACGCGCAGCAAGCCGGCTACGCGCAGCGCCAGAACCCTGGCCAGGCCCGGCCTTCCCCAGACCCGGTGGTTACCGACAGCTTCGGCAACATGGTCCAGAAAAACCCTCCCCTGACGCACCCGGCTCCCGGTGGCGGGACGTTCACGGACCGCTCTGATGCCAAGGACCCGGCGGTGCGGGACAAACCATCGGGGACGGCCCCGCCGGTCACGCAACGCCTCGATCCAGAAGGACAGGCGTTGACCCAGCTCTCATATGAAACCCGCACAACAGGCCAATGGCCCACGAGAGAGCGTGAGAACGAGGTGCGCAACAAGTTCGGCATCTGACGGCCGTCAAGACGAAGGGCTTGGCTGAGCGGGGTGGCGGAGCCCGCCATGGCGTGGGATAGCAGGCGGGATGTCATCCTGGGCGACGCCTGGGGCGACACTGGCCATACCTGGCGCGAGGCGTCATGGGCTGGGTGGTGTCGCGACGACCGGCTGAGGAGGGACGCGTTGAAGGCTATGCCACCCGAGCGCGCTGCGGACCACTTCCCTTGGCGCCGCGCGTTGCCCGCGCTGCTTACGGCATGGCTGATCGCCGGGTGCGTTTCGGAGCGCGACGGCCCTACGGCGCGGGAGCAGCGCGCCGCCGACGATCCCGGCGCCATGCTGCGCATCGGCCAGGCTGCCGAGCGGAATGGCGACCTGCCGGGCGCCGCGGATTTTTACAGCCGTGCCCTTGCCCTGAACCCGGAAGCAGGCGACGCCGCCGTTGGCCTCGCACGCAGCCGGGCCGGGTTGGGCCAGTTGAATGAGGCCTTGGAGGCGCTCCGCGCGGCCCATGCCCGCTCATTATCAGACCACCGGCTCACCGCCCTGCTGGGCCGGCTCGAGATACAGGCGCGTCAGCCGGCAAGGGCATTGGCGACGTTCCAAGACGGGCTGCGCCAGGCGCCGGAGGACATTGAGCTGTTGACTGGCCAAGGCGTGGCGCTCGACGGCCTGGGACGGCACGCCGAGGCACAGGCCGCCTATCGCCAGGCGCTGGCCCGCGACCCCGCCAGCATCGCCGTGCGCAACAACCTGGCGCTTTCGCTCGCGCTGTCGGGCCGTCCGGCTGAGGCGGCCGGCCTGCTGCGCGACCTGGCTTCGGACGTGACGGCGCGCGGCAGTTCGGCGCAGGTTGCGACGGTGCAGGGCAACCTCGCCTTGGCGCACGGCCTAAGCGGCGACGAAGGCCGGGCCAGGCGCGCGCTCGGCGCTTCGTTGTCAGAGGCGGACTTGGCCGACAACTTGCGGGCTTACGTCGAGTTGCGCGACGGGCTTTTGGCCGGAGGTCAGGGCGGCGGTCCCGGCGCGGCGCCCGCGTCAGCGGCTCCCGCCGCGTTGGGCGCCACTGGCCCCGCCGCCGGCGTTCCCCCAGCGACGCCCGGCAGGACGGCCGATACGCCAAGCTGATTGCGTGCCCGCTCGATTGCCCCGCCCGCCACCACGCCCGGCTGCGGCGCGAGCGGCGGCGACGCCAGCAGGTCGCCCGGGTCGGCGAGCATCTGCGCCAGGTTGTTCGCCTGGACGCAGCGGCCAAGGCTGCCGAGGCTTGAGGCGACGTCAATGCCGGGGTTCGTGGAGGGCTGGATGGCGTCGCCGCAGTCCCGCGTGTGAAGGACGAAGCGCGACATCGAGACCTGGGCGGTGAGCGGCGGGACGCGGCTGTCTCCGGCAATCACGATGCGGGCCGGGTCAAGCCCGTAGCCAATCAAGGCCCGCCGCACCGGGTCGGCCTCCAGCGCTCTCGCTGTCACGGTGGCCCGCACCGCCTCCGGCCTGCCAAGCGTGACCAGCCGGACCGCCCGCTCAAGGCTATGGCGTTCGGCGTCCGGCAGGCGCAACTCCCCAGCCACCCGGTTCGGATGCAACTGCAACCAAGCATCCTGGCGCAGGACGCTGGCCTCGACGGCAGGCGGCGTTCCCCGTTCCACCACGGAGTCCGGCACGGTGCAGGCCCCGAGCGCCATGGCCAGCGGACAGGCCAGGACGGATTGCCGGATCATTCGAACAGGAACCCGGCCGCGCCGTGCAGCCGCGGCATCCGCTCCGGGTCGAACGGCACCCCGCGCTGCGCCGCCGTCCGGCTGTATAGCAGCCGCTCCAGGTCCGACGGGATGCGGACGTTGTCGGTGGGCAACGCAACCGGCGTGCCCGCAGCGACCGGCGTGACCAAATAAGGCGTCACCACGATCACCAGCTCGGTCTGGTTGCGGCGGAAGCTGTTGGACCGGAACAACGTGCCCAGCACCGGGATGTCGCCCAGCCACGGCACCTTGCTGACGTTGTTCGACGCGTCGTTCTGGATCAGCCCGGCGATGGCGAAGCTCTGGCCGCTCGCCAGCTCAACCGTCGTCTCCGCGTTGCGGGTCGTGAACGCCGGCACCGTGCCCGCGCCGAGCGAGACGGCGTTGGCCTGGTCGATTGCGCTGACCTCTGGCCGCACCCGCATGCTGATCAGCCCGCTCGACAGCACCGTGGGCGTGAAGGCGACGCTGACGCCATATTGCTGGTACTGCACGGAGCTGACGCCCAGCGCCTGCGGAATCGGGATCGGGATTTGGCCCCCGGCCAGGAATGTCGCCGCCACGCCCGAGCTGGTGGTGAGGTTGGGCTCGGCCAGCATGGTCACCAAGCCCTCCATCGCCATGGCGTCCAGCGTCGCGGCCGCGTTGACCCGGCGGGTCGACACCACGCCGGACAGCGTGTTCTGCCCGGCCTGCACCAGGGCCGCGCCAGCCCCGGCCAGCGCCCCCGTCTCCAGCCCGATGGCAAAGCTGCCGACCTGGAACACGCTGCTCCAGTTGAAGCCGAGGCTGCGGGTGACGGTGCGGGACACTTCGGCCACGCGAACCCGCAGGTTCACCTGGGTCGAGCCGGTGACGCGGAGCTGGTTGATAAGCGCCTGCCCGGACCCGACCCAGGCGGCGGCCAGGGTGGCGATGCGTTCGGCCGCGGCGGCGTTGGGCACGGCGCCGCTCAGCACCGCGCCGCCGGGCGTGTAGGCCAGCCGCACCGGCAAGTCCCCCGCTTCGGCCTTGATCCGGGCCGTCAACTCGGCCTCGTTGTAGCGCACCTCGACCGTGTAGGACTGCACCACCGCGCCCGAGCGCGACAGCGCGAAGAACGTGGTGCGGCCCGGCTTCTTGCCCCAGACAAAGATCGAGCTGTCGCTTGGCAGTTGCACGTCGGCCACCGAGGGGTCGCCGATGAACACCGTAGCGGCCGGGGCACGCAACCGCAGCAGCTTCGCCGTCGAAACCTCCAGCGGCAGCACCGCTTGCGGGGTGACGGTCGTAAGGTCAGGCGGCGCGCCAAGCGCCGGGGCCACTGACACCGCACACAGCGCGAGCACGGCCACACCGACGCGCCGGATCAGGGCCAGGCCGGCCTGCGTGGGCGAACTCATCATGCCGGTTCCTTTTCAGCTATGACGTGCCTCATCGCCACGGACGGCCATCGTTGAAGCTGAACACGGCGCGTTAGGCAAGCCTTCCCGGGTTGGAGCGAACCTTCGGCCGCAGCGCTACGCCGGCAAAGCCTGGCCGCTGTTCAGCGCCGCTTTGATGCCGTTGACCTTTTGGTTGTAGTTCGGATCGCCCAAGCCGGTGGTCGTGGCATCCGGGTTCGCCACATCAACGCTGCCTGGGCCGGAGTTGTAAGCGCGCTGCGCCAGGTCCCAACTGCCGAACTGCTTGTGCATATCCGCCAGCAGGTACCCGCCAGCCAGGATGTTGGTCGCCGGGTCGTTCACCGACTTGCCCTGCAACTCCAGGTGGTCAGCTTGGAGTTGGCCGAACGTGGCGGAGTTGATCTGCATCAGGCCGCTGTCGGACAGGCCGTTGCCGCCGTTGGTGGTGGACGCCTCCGCCTTGCCGCGCGATTCGGCCCAGATGACCGCGGCCAGTTGGTCCTGCGGCACTCCGGTTTCCTGCGAGGCGCGTTGGGTGGCCGGCGCCAAGTCTTTCAAGGCCTGCGGCACGTTGTCGCCCGACAGCACATTCCCTGGCGCGGACGCCTCCACCGGCTTCGCGGAGCCCGGCTGCCCGCCTGATGCAGGCCCGGGCGGCGGGGCGCTGGGCTGCTGCGCCGGAGCCGGGTTGGCGCTTTGAGTCGGTTGACCAGCCGCGTCGCCCTTTGCGACGCCGAGCTGCTGCAGCCAGTTGTCCAACTGTTGCTTGAAGGCCGGGGTCGCGTTCGGGTCGTTCTTAAGGCTGTCGACCTGGGCCTTGTAAGTGTCCACCGCGCCGGTGCCGGGAACTGGTTGCGTGCTCGTTGCCATGATGCCGTGCCTTTGCCGCTATCGCCGGAACATCCTGCCCCGCACAGGCTTACGGAATCCTGACAACGCTACTGTTCCGGAACGCTGACCTGCTGCTCTTCGCGGCCACGGTAGAGTTTGACGGAGCGCGTGTTGGCGGCTGCCGCGGCGGGTGCAGGCGGCTTCGGCTCGCCCGCCGGAGCCAGCGCCGCAACCGCCTGCTGGACCAGCTCCACAAAGCGGGGCGGGCCGCCAACCATAATCAGGTTTTGGCCCGGCAACGGGCGCACGGCAAAACGGGTGTCGGCGATCCCGAGCGCCCGCAGCGCGTCCTCCACCTGAGACGGACTGGCCCCGTTCGTCGGCACCAGCCGGTTCACGCCCTCGCTCACCGCGGTGAAATAGAGCGTGAAGCCGTCATAAAACCAGTCAAACCCGAAATCGGCCGCCAGCCGGTCGAGGAACGCCCGCGGCGCCAGCGTCCCAAGCTGTCCGCGCACCCGGCCCTGCACCGTGTCGCTGAGGTTGACGCGCAGGCCGTTGTTGGCGCCGAACTGGCGCAGCGTGTCGCGCAAGTCCTGGTCAAGGACCGTGTACCCGTAAGGCTGGTCGCTGAGCGGCAGGTCCGCGGTATGGCCAGCCGGCGGCGTCCCTGAGCCAAGCGCGGCGGCGAGCGCAGCCAGTCCCAACCTGATTCCGCAACGCCGGAACAAACGCCGCCAGCATGGCCCGTCGCATGTCATGGGCGCGATGACTTGCAGGTGCGCCATTCCAGGTCAAGGCGTTTGCTGGGCCAATGCCGGCCCGGTCCCGTGCGTCAGGTTCCGATCAGGCGCCGTGACGTAGCATGGGCGGAGCGGTGCAGCGCGCCAGCCGATCAAGTGATGAGGGGAACGAAGGCCGATGGCCATTGAGGCGCTTCCGAACGTAGTTGCGGCACCGAGCCGCCCAGAGGGAACTCCTGCGGATGTCGGCGGCGGCCAGGCGCAGGGGAACGCGTTCGCCCAGCTCCTCGCACAGCCGCGTCCCTCCGAGGCGCGCTTGGAAGCAGGCGGCACCAGCGGGGTCGGTGAACAGCTCTCCGCCGGTCTGCAGCGGTTCGGCCAGACGATCGGCAAGATGGAGCAGATCGGCGCTTACAAGCAGCACGGCGCCCAGGCTGGACAGGCCCCGACCAGCGCTGCGGCGCAGCCCACCGTCCTCCCTGGACCGGCGGAGCAGAATCTAGGAGCCGCACGCCGGGCCCAAACCGGCCAGGACCACATCAGCCAGGCGATGGGCATGGCCCACGACGCGCTCGGCCAACAAGCACAGCTTTATAAGGTCATGATGGACTTTACCCTGGTGCACTCGTCGGCTGAGTCGCTCAACAAGTCGTTGAAGGCGTTGCTGACCCAGGGAGGCGGCTGATGCGGCAAGACCTTCGCGGCCGGCTGCGGCGCCTGGGCGCCGCGCGATGGCTGCTGGCGCTCCTGCTGCTGTCCGCCTGCGGCAAGACCGACCTGTACTCCCGCCTTGGTGAGCGGGAGGCCACGGACATGATGGCCCTGCTGATGCGGCAAGGCATCGACGCGGAGCGCATTACGGCGAAAGACGGCACGAGCACCCTCCAGGTTGAACGCTCGCGCATCCCGGACGCCGTCGCGCTTATGAAGGCGAACCAGCTGCCCCGGTCCGAGTACGCCAACATGGGAGCGATCTTCGAGCAGAAAGGCATCGTGTCCTCGCCGGTCGCCGAGCGCGCGCGCCTTATTTATGCGCTCAGCCAGGAGCTGTCGCGCACGCTGTCCGACATCGACGGCGTGCTGACGGCGCGGGTGCATGTCGTGCTGCCGCGCAACGACCCCTTGCGCGGCGAGAGCGGCCCATCCTCGGCGGCAGTGTTCATCCGCCATGACGCGCGCAACCCGATGGCCGACCTGCTGCCGCAGATCAAGACGCTGGTGGCGGGCAGCATCGAGGGCCTGTCCTACAGCAAGGTCGCGGTGATCCTGCTGCCGGTCGAGACGGCGGAACGCCCTGTGGCGCCGCTGCCCGAAATGTCCAAGGGCGGCACGGCTACGGCGGCGCTGGCCTGGGCGCCTTGGGCGGCGATGACGCTGCTGCCGCTCGGCGGCGGGGCGGCGCTCCTGGTGCACCGGCGGCGAACCCGGCCGGAGGCGCCGCCAGCCAAGCCGGCGCTGGTGGCCGTTCCGCCACCGCGGAAGCTGGCCTGAACCATGGGCATTCTCATAACCAGGGTTCCCGCGATGTTGCCGATCACGGACGTGCATCCGGCGCACCTGAGCGCCCGCCTGCCGCGACTGTCGGGCGCGACGATCCGGCGGCTACAGGCCTGTCCGCGGCTAGAGGGATGGTTGGAGGAGTTGCTTACCGGCGCCGGTGGGCTGGCTGTCTGGCCCGAGCCGGATGCGCTGCCCGGCCCGGCCCGGCTCGCGCTCGCCAACCGGGACCAAATCCTTCGCGCCTCCATGGCGATGGGGGCGATTTGGCACGCCGCGTCGGTGCGGTCGTGCATCAGCAGCGCCGCGGTCACGCAGCTCACAGACGCGATTGGTGCCGAGGCCCGCCACGCTGCGCTGCGCCATGCGAGGCTGGGCGTCGCCAGCCCGGAGCCGATGGCGCCGGGCGAACTGGCCGTGGCTGTGGCGCGCGCGGCCGACGTGTGCCTTGGCTCCTGGCTCGCGGCCCTGCCAAGCGGGGTGCGCCAGCGCGTGTTGCTGAAGCTGCCGCCTCGCGGACCGGCAAGCGAGCCGGATGACCGGGCCGGCCCGATCATCGCCGCCGCGGTGGACGAGGCGCTGCCAAAGGAGGCGTCCGATGACGTTGGACGCTGAGCGGTCTGGCGCCGGACGGCCAACAAGCCTGCTGGTGCGCGGCGCCGAGCTGGGCGCTTGGGCTTTAGCCTCCGACGCGCTCCGAGCCGCCCGCGCGACGGCAGAGGACATCATGTCGGCCGCAAACGCGGCGCATGAGGCGGAGCGGCGGCGGGGCTATGCCGAGGGCTACAGCCATGGCGCCGAACAGGCCGCGCAGTTGATTGTTGGCGCGACCGCGGAGGCCTCGGCCCGCCTCGACCGGATCGAGGCGGCATTGCCCGAGGTGGTCGCGGACGCTGTCGCGGGCATCCTCGGTTCATTCGACGTTCATGACCTTGTTGGGCCGGCGGTGTCGAAGGCGCTGGGGCAACTGCGCCGGGGCGCGTCGGCAACGCTCCGGGCCTCGCCGGGCTGTTTGGAGCCGCTGCGCGCGCTGCTTGCTGAAACCGGCGGGACCGTCCGCCTCGAGCCGGACCCCGGCCTCGCGGACGGATGCTGCGTGTTCAGCAGCGAGCTTGGCGACGTGGAGCTTGGCGTCGAGGCGCAGCTCCGCGCGCTGCGGAACGGCCTCGCCGCCGGCTGGAACGGGAGCGCCGCGCCATGACCGAGGTTTCCAACCCGCCGCGCGCCACGGCCGGCGCTGGCGTGGATGGGTCCATGGCGCGGCTACGTGCGCTCACGACATCGCTCGACACCCGCCCGCCCAGGGGACATATCGTCGGCGCGATGGGCACCATCATCCGGGCCGTGCTGCCGAACGTGGCGGTTGGCGAGCTTTGCCGGCTGGTGGACCCGCGCACCGGACACGCGATGGAGGCCGAGGTGGTCGGGCTGGCCGGCCACGAGGTGCTGCTGACGCCGACCGGCGACCTACGCGGCCTCTCGGCGGGTGCGGAGGTGGTGGCCACGGGACGGATGCGGGAAGTGCCGGTTGGCCCTGGACTGCTGGGCCGGGTGCTGGACGGGGTGGGGCAGCCACTGGACGGGCGCGGGCCGCTGGCATCGCAAGGAACCCGGCCCTTATACGCGCCACCGCCCCCCGCGATGACCCGGCAAATGGTGGAGCGCCCGCTGCCGCTGGGCTTGCGCGTCATGGATGGCCTGCTGACCTGCGCCGAGGGCCAGCGCATCGGCATCTACGGCGAGGCCGGCGGCGGCAAATCAACGCTCGTCTCGCAGATCGTCAAAGGCTCCAACGCCGACGTAGCGGTGGTGGCGCTGGTCGGCGAGCGCGGGCGGGAGGTGCGGGAGTTCATCGAGTGCAGCCTCGGCGAGGACGGCCTGGCGCGCTCGGTCGTGGTCGTCGCCACCTCCGACCGCCCGGCGACCGAGCGCGTGTGCGCCGCCCTGACCGCCACCGCCGTCGCCGAGCACTTCCGCGACCAGGGCGCGAAGGTGCTGCTGTTCGTGGACAGCGTGACGCGCTACGCGCGGGCGCTGCGCGAAATCGGCTTGGCAGCCGGAGAACCCCCGACCCGGCGCGGCTTCCCGCCCTCCGTCTTCGCCTCGTTGCCGCAGTTGCTGGAACGCGCCGGGATGGGCGAGGTCGGGTCCATTACCGCCTTCTACGCCGTGCTCGTGGAGGGCGACGGGCAGGGCGACCCCATCGCCGAGGAAACCCGCAGCATCCTGGACGGCCACGTCATCCTGTCGCGCGAGCTGGCCGCGTCCGGCCACTACCCCGCCATCGACGTGCTCACCAGCCGGAGCCGGGTGATGCCGGCGGTTGCCTCGGCCACGCACATGGCCGCCGCCGCCCGGCTGCGCGCACTGCTGGCACGCTATGCCGAGGTCGAGTTCCTGATCCAGGTGGGGGAATACAAGCCAGGAGGGGACGCCCTGGCCGACGAAGCGGTCAGCAAGATTGAGGCCCTGCGGGCGTTCCTGCGCCAGGGTACGAACGAGCGGACGGAGTTTGGAGGGATGCTGGAATGGATGGCGCAGTTGGCCGGGTAAGCCTGCGGGGGATGGGCTTGCTGCACGGCGGCAGGGAGCGGCGCGAGCGGGACGCCAGGATGGAGGTCGCCCGCCGCCTGGACGCGGCGCGACAGGCCGCAGCGACGGTGGAGCGGGCGCAGGACGCGGTGGAGCGGCAACGCTGTGCATGGCGTGAACGCGAACATGACGCGCTGCTGGCGATGCATGGCGCCGAGGCGTCGTCAAACCAGCTCACGGCCCATTGGGTCGAGATGGACCGGCTGGCGGACGAGGCGGTGCGGCTGCAAGCGGAGCGCCATGCGGCGGCGGTGCAGCAGGCACGGGCCGAGCATGACGTCGTTGAGGCACGCGGAATGCTCAAGCGGGCCACGCGCCTGGCCCAGCGGAGCGAAGCGGTGATCGGGCGCATCCGGCACTGGCGAAACCGCGCCGCGGAAGCGGCCGAGCAAACTGAGGGCGAGGACGACGCGATCAGGCGTCATATGGCTGGACATGGCCGATGACGCCCAACGACCGAACAGTGCGGCCCTACACGCCGCGCGATGCCGGGGCCGCCGTCGCAACCAGCCTGCTGCTGGGCCGTGAACCCGCCCGGCTGCTGCTCGGCGACGCCGCGTTGACCGTGAGGTTCGCGCCCGATGGGTTGGACCAGGTGCAGGGAACGGGCACCGATGCGCTGGCGTGCCTGGAATGGACCCTGGGCGGCATCGCAAGCGAACTGCTGCTGCCGTCCAGCGTCGTGATAGGCCTGATCGCGCCGTTGGAGGAGGTTCCCGACGGCACGCTCGACTGGGCAACCGCTCCGATGCTGCTGGAGCTGCTGCTGGCCGCCTATCTGGACCAGGCCGAGGCGTTGCTTGGGCAGCCCTTCCGGCTGCGCAAGATGAAACGAGAGCAAACGTTCGGGACGACCGATCAGTTGGCGGGAGTGGCTCTGCAAGGCGCCTTGGACGGCGCGCCGTTCGTGGCGTGGCTGCGCCTCGCGCCGAACGCGCTTGACGCCATGGTGCGACTGGCGCGCCTGCTGCCCCAAGGCCCGCAGCAGGTTCCGGACCCGCCCGTGGTGGTAGCGGCGCGCGTCGGCCTGGCCCGGCTCGGGCTGCGGGCGCTTACGTCGGCACGGGTCGGCGACGCCGTGCTGATCGAGGACGGGCCGCTCCAGCGCGGCCGGGTCATGATCGTTGTTGGCGAGTGCCGGGTCGCCTCCGCGCACTGGACCGGCAATAAGGCCACGCTCGAACAGCCGCTGCAACCGGCGGGGGCGTTCGGGTCGGAGGAGTGGACCATGCAAAGCGGACATGAGAGCGACCCTGTCGCCGCGACATTCGGCGATCTTCGGGTCACGCTGGTTTTCGAGGTGGGGCGGCGGCTCGCCACCCTGGACGAGGTGCGCGCCCTGGCGCCGGGGCAGGTGCTGGACCTGGGACGCGACGAGGCTGCGCCGGTGGACATCCTTGCCAACGGCGCGCGGCTCGGCCGGGGCGAGATCGTGAAGGTCGGCGACGCCCTGGCGGTGCGCATCACCGTCCTGCACGGCCATGACTGACGTCACGCCGAACCTGTTCGTTGCCTTTGGGGCAATGCTCGGTTTCGGGCTGCTGGTGCTGGCCGTCATCACGACCACCTCCTTCGTCAAAATCAGCGTCGTGCTATTTCTGTTGCGCAACGCGCTCGGCGTGCAGCAGTCGCCGCCGAACATCGTGCTGTATGCCATTGCGCTGATCCTCACGGTGTTCGTCAGCCTGCCGCTGCTGCGCGCGGAGTTCCTGATCCTGTCCGACGTGGGCAGCGTGCAGCAGGGCGTCGACGGGTGGGCGGACATCGTGGCGCAGATGCAGGCGCCGCTGAAGGAACAACTGCTGCGCTTCACGCCGCAGTCGGAGCGCGACTTCTTCCTGGACGCGACAGCCCGGATTTGGCCGGCCGACATGCGAACGCCCGACATGAACGAGTCGCTGCCGATCCTAGTGCCCTCTTACCTGGTCGGCGAGCTGCGGCGCGCGTTCGAGATCGGCTTCCTGCTCTATCTGCCGTTCGTGGTCATCGACCTGGTGATCACGACCATCCTGATTGCCATGGGCATGTCGCAGGTGCAGCCAACGACGATCGCGGTGCCGCTGAAGCTGTTGCTGTTCGTGCTGGTCGAGGGCTGGACCCGGCTGCTGCACGGGCTGGTGATGAGCTACGCCATATAGGCTTGTCCCACGCCCGTTTGGCGTCAGGCAACGGTGAGGCTTACGGCCCATAAGGCACGCATCAGGTGGACAGGTGCAATGGACCCTTCGGCGCTCACGGACCAACTCAAGACCGCGATGACGCTGTTTGCGCTGATTGCCGGGCCTCCGCTGGGCGTGGCGCTGGTCGTCGGGCTTTTGGTAGGGGTCTTGCAGGCCGCGACGCAAATCCAGGACCAGACGCTGCCCATGTCGTTCAAGCTCGGCGGAGTGTTCGTCACGCTGCTGGCACTCGCGGGGACGCTGTTTCCGCCGCTGCTTGAGCACACGCAGCACTTGCTGGACCAGTTCCCCGTCATGACCCGGTAGCAGGCCTATGGACGCTCCCGCGCTTGCGGCCGTGCTGCGGGAGGCCATTTTCCCGCTGGTGCCGGCGCTGGCGCTGGCGATGGCGCGTCCGGCGGGCATTGCCCTGCTGCTGCCGGTGTTCACCCGCGCCCAGCTTGGCGGCCCGGTGCGCGCTGCCTTCGCGTTGGCACTGGCGCTGCCGGGCGTGGCGCCCGCAGCCGCCGTGCTGCAGGACGCAGGCGGGCCGGTGTGGTTCATGCTGCTTTCGGCAAAGGAGGCGTTCGCCGGGGCGCTGATCGGGCTGTTGTTCGGCATGCCGATCTGGGCGGTGCAGAGCGCCGGGGAGATCGTGGACGTGCAGCGCTCCGCCACGTCCGGCTCTGCCTCCGAGCAAGGAACGGGCAACCAGAACTCGACCACGGCCGACCTGTTCGCGGTCAGCATCATCGCCATCTTTGTTGTGACGGGCGGCCTCGGCGCGGTCGCCGAGTGCCTTTACGCAAGCTTCGGCGTGTGGCCGCTCGGACAGGTCCTGCCCCAGGCGCAGGGGGGGTGGCTCGATTTCCTGCTGCACTTGCTCGACCGCCTCACCCGCGTGTCGCTGGTGCTCGCGGCGCCGTTGGTGCTCGCGGCCTTGGTCGTGGAGACCAGCGTCATGCTGCTGTCCCGCGCGGTGCCCAAACTCAACGTGTATGACCTGTCGCCGACGCTGCGGAACCTCGCGTTCACGTTGCTGCTGGTGGTCTACGCGACGTTCCTGATGGCATACGCCGAGGGCGCTCTTGGCGACGCGCGCGACGTGCTCGGCCAGTTCGGGACCCTGGTGAAATGAGCGGCGACAGCAGCGAAGAAAAGACGCTGCCGCCCAGCAGCAAGCGGCTGAAGGATGCCCGGAAAAAAGGCCAGGTCCAGAGTGGCCCGGACCTGGTGAGCGGCATCACCACCTCGCTGCTGATCGCGTATGTCTGGTTCGGGTCCGGCTGGATGCGGGAGCAACTGCAGGGCCTGTTGCTGGCGGCTGAGCAGGCCAGCCAGGCCGGCTTCATCGACGGGCTGCGGATGCTGTGGCCCCAGGCGCAAAGCGTGCTGGCGGCGATTTGCCTGCCGGCCCTGGCGATCGCGCTGGTGAGCGTGGCCCTTGTCAACCTCGCGGTCCACGGCGGGTTCATCTTCGCCATGGAGCCGATGACGCCGAAGCTCGATTTCCTGATGCCGGGCAAGGCCATGAAGCGCCTGTACGGCGTCAAAAGCTGGGTGGAGCTGGGCAAGGGCATGGTCAAGGCGGGCCTGCTCGGCGGCGCGCTCTGGCTGCTGGCGGAGGCGGCGCTGAACCCGCTGATGCTGGTGCCTGCGTGCGGGCTCGACTGCGCCGTGGCGGTGCTGGCCGACGCCCTGCGGCCGCTGCTCGGCGCTGGCGTGCTGTTCTACCTGGCCGCGGGCGGCCTCGACATGCTGGTGCAGCGGTGGCTGTTCCGGCGGGACATGCGCATGTCGCTGACGGAGGCAAAGCGCGAACGCAAGGACATGGACGGCGACCCGCATGTGAAGGGCGCGCTGCGGCGGCTGCGCGAGCAATCAGCGCGCGGCGAGCTGAAACGGACCGGCTTCGGCATGGCGACGGCAGTGATCCATGGCGGCGGCTACGCGGTCGGCCTGCGCTACGTGCCCGGCGAGACCCTGCTGCCCATGGCGGTCGGCAAGGCCAGCGGCGAACAGGCGGAGCAATTGATCGCCCTGGTGCGGTCCGGCGACGGGCCGCTGTTCCAGGAGCCGTCGCTGGCGGCCGCGCTGTTCGCCGAGCTCAAGCTCGGCGACATGGTCCCGCCCCGGCATTTCGACCGGGTATCGCGCGCGCTCATCGCGATCAACCGGTCGCTCTGACCGCCGCTCTTCCACTGCGACGGACAGTCAAAAAACTGCGGCGGCGTCAGGTTAACGAGAGGTTCAGGGCGGTAACTACTCCCACCGGCGCGGCGCCACAGGCCAAGCGTTGGCGGAGGCAGAAGGAGCAAGGGCATCTGCGGACCCGTGTCCGATGATGCAACGGATTTCAACATCAGGAGGTTAGGACAATGAGCGACAGCATGATCCAGAGCTCGCCGGGCGCCGGAGCCGGCGGCCTAACAATGAGCGCGGAGGTGAAATCCGACCTCGCTGAGCGGGCGAGCCAGTTCAGCAGCCTGCTGAAAAGCGGGGGCGCGAGCAAGGACGAGCTCATGAACGGCATCTCCAACCTGGAGAGCGGCGCGCAGCAGGCGATCAGGGGTTCCTACAACGGCAACACCTCTGGTTTGGACAAGGCCTCCTACAAGGCGCTGCAAGGGGCTGACAGCGCGTTCGGCCAGATGAAGTTCCAAATGATCAACGGCAAGGACGTGACCAAGCAGCTCGCGGACTTCACCGATAAGTTCAAGTCGGACCTCGCGCCCGCCCAGAGCGCTCCTGCCCAACAAGCCGGCGGCGTCCAGGGTGCGGGCGGCCAGGGCGGTTCGCAAAAGGAGCTTATGCAAATCCTGCAGTTGCTGACCCAGCTCATTCAGAAAATGGCCGGCGGGCAAGGCGCTGAAGGCGGCAAGGGCGCCGAGGGCGCTGCCCCAGGCGGCCAAAGCGCCGGGGGTGCGGGCGGCGCATCGCCGGCGGGCGCTGCCGGCCAGGGCGGCGTCAGCCAGGACATGGGCGAAATCCTCAAGCTTATGCAGCAGCTCATCGAGATGATGGGCGGCAAGGGAGCTGAGGGCGCGTCCAAGGGAGCGGCGGGCGCTCCGCTGCCGGGCGCGGGCGGCCCCGCTGCCCAGGGCGGCACCAGTCCAGAGACGGGCGACATCCTGAAGCAGCTGACGCAGCTTATCCAGCAGATGGGCGGCCAAGGCGCCGAGGGTGCTGCCAACGGCACGGGCGGCGCGCCGTCGTCGATCGCTGGCGGCCCCGCGGCGGGCGGCGCAGGGCAGGGCATGGGCGACATCCTGAAGCAGCTGACGCAGCTTATCCAGCAGATGGGCGGCCAAGGTGCCGAGGGCGCTGCCAACGGCACGGGCGGCGCGCCGCCAGCCGCAGGCGGTCCTGCCGCCCCGGGCAGCGCCAATCAAGGCACCGGCGAAATCTTGCAGCAGCTGACGCAGCTGCTCAAGCAGATCGGCGGCCAGGGCGCTGAGGGCGCCCAACCGCCAGCTGCGAGCAACGCCCCCCCACCAAGCGCCGGCGCTCCCGATGCCGGCGGAGCGGGCGACATGCAGCAGATGATGATGCAGCTCCTGAGCGTAATGGTCCAAATGATGCAGCAGATGATGCAGCAGCAGATGGGCGGCCAAGGCTCAGGCATGCAGACGGCAGCGACCGAATAGGCCTGCCGCAACGGGTTCGCTGGCGGCGCAACGCCTCCAGCGGACGGGTTAGGGCGGTCGGTCAATGGAGCGCGGCTCCGAACGTCGTCTGGCCCGAAACTGAGACGAGCATAACCCTGCCTGGCCGTTTCGCGCATCCAGGCAACTACAGGAGAAAGTTTCATGAACGATCAGTCGAACTTCGCATTCAACCACCGCCGCGGTCCCGTGTTCAGCCCGGACGGCGTTGAGGCATCATCCCCTGCGCCAACTTCCTCTGCTAGCGGCGGCGTTAATGACAGCATGTCCCAGTACAAAGGCATGTTTGAGCAGAACATGGCCGACCAGATGGCGCTCTATGGTGAGACCAACAAACTGAACCAGCAGAAAAACACCATGCAGAGCATCATGGACGTCGGGATGAAGGCTGGTAAGGCAGTATCGACCTAAGCCGTCCGCGCCGCCAGCAAAGCCTGGCGTGCGTCCAGTCTGGCGGGTGCGGACGACACGGCGCCGCACCCGCCGCTTTCTGAATGGGAGCCTTTGATGACGGACACGCTCACGGACACAGCAGCCGTGACCCGGCTTGTCGTTCTGTCCGGCCTCCACGCTGGCGCGCGGTGCGAGCTGCCCAGCGGCGAATGCTCGATCGGCAGCGCCGCCGCCGACGCCGTGATCCTCGGCGACGCTGGCATTGAGCCCGGCCACGTCATCCTCGACTTGCAAGAAGCTTCCGCAACAATCCGCCCGTTGCACGGCAATGTGGCTTTGGACGGCGTTGACTTGCCGCCGGATGAGTCCCGCAGCGCCCCGCTGCCGTTCGAGCTGACGCTCTCGGGAGTAGTGTTGCGCTGCGACGCGGAGCATAGGGACGCCGACCAGGCGCACGCCCGCGCCCCGTCCGTGGCCAGCCTGTTGCCCATGCTGAAGTCTGCCTGGCGGCTGCCGGCCCTGGCATGCGCTGCGGTGGCGCTTTTCATCATAGCGCCCGCCATGGGATCAATCACGCCCGATGCCGGCAAGGCCCGGGAACTTGTCCCCGGTCCGACGCCGGCCGCTTCGGCTTCGCTGGCCGCTTCCAAGCTGCCGGTCGTTCCTGCCCCTGCGTCCCCAATGCCCATTGACACCTTGCACGAGCTGCAGGCCGAGCTGTCCGCACGGTCGTTGTCCGACATCCAGCTCACCGCGAATGACGGCATGATTATGGCGCGCGGCCGGGTCGATCCCCGGAACGAGAGCGAGTGGCGGTTGGTGCAGCAGTGGTTCGACGGCCGCCACGGCCGCAGGGCGACCCTGGTCGACGAGGTCCGGTTCGCTGCCTCCCCCGCTCCGAAGCTCGCAGTGGATGCCGTCTGGACCGGACGAAACCCGAATGTGGTCATCAAGGGCCAGAAATACTTCGAGGGCGCGACCCTGCCGAATGGCTTCCGCCTGGAGCGCGTCGCACCCGGCGAGTTGCTCGTCGCGCGCGAAGGGCAACGCCAGGCGCTCAAGTTCTAGCCGCGTTCCGCGCACCCCAAGCAACAGGAGCATTGAACAATGGCTGGCATCGACGCCCCCCTCGGCATCCGTCTCGACGCGGCAGTCGGCCGCGCACTGGCCGGCACGGCCGACCCGGCCACCCGGGCGGAGCTGGCGCGGGTGCAACACGCCATCGCTTCCCGTGAGGTCGCGCCGGAGGGTCTGGACCCGCCGAGCCTGACAGGCGCCATGTTCGCCTATTTGATGCCGCGGCTGGCGAACCCGTCTGTGCTCCGGCTGGAGCGGCGTCGGCTCCTGCTTGACCGGATCGCGGCGCGGTGCACCGGCGAGTCCGATCCGGTGGCGCTGGGCAGCTTGATGGCGCTGCGTCATGAGCTTGGCAATCTTGCGCTGCTGCGCGGCAACCGCGACAGCCTGATCGGGGAGTAGCCGCCATGCTGGACCGCGAGCAACGCGACCTGCTCATTTCGCTATCATACCTCTACTTGGCCTGCGGCCAGGAAATCAGGGCGTTGCCGCTGCTTTGGCTGCTGGAACGCGACAACGGCAACGACCCCGAGGTGCTGCGGGCGCTGGCGCACGCGTTGACGGCGGAGTGCATGTGCGACCAGGCATTGAGGGTGATCGACCGGGTGGAGGCGCTGGAGGGCGCGGGCGGCTCAGGCGAGGTCCTGCTGCTGCGCAGCCGGGCGCTGCACGCGGCTGGGCAGCGTGCCGAAGCGCGCGCCTGCTTCACCGCGTTCGTGTCGCGCCGGGCGCGGCGGCTCGAAGCTGGAAGCGCCGTGCCCGGAACAACCGTGCCATGAACGCCTGGACAAGCCACATCCGCCCCGCGCTCGCGGTCGTGGCGGAGCGGCAGGACCTGTTGCTGGTCGGCGTGCTGCTCTCGGCCGTCTGCATGATGATCCTGCCGATGCCGGCCGAGGTCGCGGACGTGCTGATCGGCTGCAACCTCGGCATCTCGGTGCTGCTGATCCTGGTGGCTGTTTACTTGCGCACGCCGCTCGACTTTTCGGCGCTGCCGGGCATTATTTTGGTGTCCACCGTGTTCCGCTTGGCGTTGGAAGTGACCGTCACCCGGCTGATCCTGATCCACGCGGACGCCGGGCATATCGTGGAGACGTTCGGCGAGTTCGTCATCGCCGGCAACGTCGCGGTCGGGTTGGTGGTGTTCCTGATTATTACCGTGGTCCAATTCATCGTGATCACCAAGGGCACCGAGCGCGTGGCGGAGGTGGGCGCGCGGTTCACGCTCGACGCGCTGCCCGGCAAGCAGATGAGCATCGACGCCGACCTGCGCGCGGGGGACATCGACCAGGCCGAGGCGAAACAGCGACGCCGGACGGTGGAGAAGGAGAGCCAGCTTTACGGCGCCATGGACGGCGCGATGAAGTTCGTGAAGGGCGACGCCATCGCCGGGCTGATTATCATCGTCGTGAACCTGATCGGCGGGATCGCCATCGGCACGGGGCAGCGCGGGATGTCGCTGGGCGACGCAACGCATACCTACATCCTGCTGACAGTGGGCGAGGCGCTGATCAGCCAGATACCGGCGCTGCTGCTGTCCATCACGACGGCAATCGTCGTGACCCGGGTCACGACGGATGGGGGCAAGGACCTGGGCCGGGACATGGTGGGACAGTTGGTCTCCGACCGCCGCGCCTTGGGGCTAGCCGCTGGGGTGCTGCTGGGCATGGCGTTCATCCCAGGGTTCCCGGTGCCGGTGTTCCTGGTGCTCGCCCTCGTGTTTGGCGGGGCGAGCGTCTCGGGCCTTGGCCCGCTGAGGCTCCTGCTGCCGTTTCCGGGGCGGACGTTCCCGCCCGGCACGACGGACGCGCAACGCTTGCAGGAGTCAGTGGACGCGGCGGCGCCGCAAGCCGAGGCGCAGCCCCATGCGTTCGTCGTCATCGCGCTTTCGGCCGGGCTGCACGGCAGCATTGCGAGGGCTCGCCTGGCGGGCCAACTGCGCCTCGCTCGCGAGCAGGTGGCGCACGAGCTAGGCATCGACTGCCCGGCGGTCGCGGTGCGGCTTGACAACGAACTGGCCGGGACGCGCTACGCCATCGAGATCGAGGACGTTCCCGTCGAGCGGGCCGAGCTGCATCCGGACCGCCTGTTGCTTCGCGACGACCCGGTGCACCTAGACCTGCTCGGCGTCGTGACCGAGCAGGGCGCGGCCGTGTTCGAGGGCAGGCCAGCGTTCTGGCTGCACTCCGAGCACGCGCCGCGCCTTGCCGCCGCCGGCATCGGCTACAGCGACGCGGCCCAGGTGATGGCGGCTAAGCTGCGCGAGTGCCTGCGACGCCACGCCCCGCGCTTCATAGGCATCCAGGAGGCGAAGCAACTGGTGCATGGCCTCGAGGCAAGCTTCGGCGACTTGGTGCGCGAGGCCACGCGCACCGTGCCGATGGCAAGGATCGCGGAAGTGCTGCGCCGGTTGCTGGAGGAGGGCGTGCCGGTCCGCAACATGCGCCTGATACTCGAGGCCCTGGTGGAATGGGGCGAACGCGAGAAGCGGCCGCTGCTGCTGGCGGAGTACGTGCGGTCCGCGCTCAGCCGGCAGATTTGCCACCAGCACGCCAACGAGATGCAGGTCATCTCGGCATTCGTTTTGGAGCAGGATGCCGAGGCCGCAGTGCGGGAGGCCCTGCACGAAACTACGGTCGGCGTTTACCTCGCCCTCGACGCGTCAGTCTCTGACAGCCTTATCGAAGCCATGCGCCACTGCCTTTCGCAGTTGGATGTGGAGCGGGTCAAGCCCGTCCTCATCGCGTCCCTCGATGTGCGGCGGCATGTGCGCGGCCTGTTGCTGAAGAACGGCTTGAACGTTCCGGTGCTATCCTACCAGGAGCTCGCGCCAGACTTCCCGGTCCAACCGATCGGACCAATCGGCATCAAAGGCAGGACCGCTGCGCAGCGCCTTGACGCGGCTGCATGAACTGCGCTGTGCAGTGACCGGCGCCAGAGCCGCGGCGCTGTCAGCGTTCGCGCGCGCACAGATGGCCTATGGCCGTGCCAAGCCGCGCAAGCCTGCTTAGGGTTGGCGGAACTTGGAGGCGTCATCATGGGCGGCACGGCGGTTGTTACGGGGGCGACGGGAGGGATCGGGCTGTGGGTTGCGCTGGGCCTGGCGCGGCAGGGGTTCGGCGTGGTGCTGGTAGGGCGCGACGCCGGGCGCGGGGCGGCGGCGCTGGCCTCCATCAGGGCGCAGGCGCCCGCTGCGGACGTGTCCCTGGAGTTGGCGGACCTGTCGTCCCTGGCCGAGACGCGCGCCCTGGCGCAACGGGTCATGGCAACGCACCCTCGCCTCGCGCTGCTGGTCAACAACGCCGGCGCTTTCCGCGCCTGCCGCGCCCGCACCGCCGAGGGGCATGACGTGGTGCTCGCCACCAATCACCTGTCCCCCTTTGTGCTGACGGAGGCGCTGGTCCCAGCGTTGCAGGCCGGCGGGCCGTCGCGCATCGTGACGGTCGGCTCCTCGACCTCCGACAGCGCCGGGCTAGACCTGCGCAACATCGCGCTCGACCGCGGCTGGACCATGACGCGCGCCTACGGACGCTCCAAGCTGCTGCAGATGATGACGACGTTTGAGGTGGCCGACCGCCTGCGCGGCACGGGCGTGGCAGCCCACGTGGTGCATCCCGGCACCGTCGCCACAGGCCTGGTGCGGACCCCGGGCATCATCGGCCTGGCCTGGCGGCTCATGGCGCTCACCAGCCGCACGCCGGAGCAAGGAGCCGACACGCCGCTCTATGCCGCCACCGCGCCCGACCTCGCGGGCCTGACCGGCTTTTACCTCAAGGACCGTCACCCTGTCCCGCCGAACCGCTTGGCGCGGGACCCGGCGCTGCGGCGGGCGGCCTGGGACGCCACCGCCCGGCTTGTGTCCGCATCCTGACCCACGATTGCGCCACTGCCAGGCGCAGCCGCATGGCCCACAGCAACGTGCTGACGCGCCGCGCCTCGTGCCCGAATGGGCCATGCGCCGCTCCCGGCCCGGCGCCGGGCCGGAACAGCGCCGGGTCGCGCGCGGATGCGGCGGGCAGGTCCGTCATCTGCCCGTCCCCGACCCGGGCGATGGCGTGGGCCAAGAGCCCCGGAATCCAGCGCGCGGCCCAGCCGAACAGCAGCGTCACGCCGCCTATCGGCACGTCCCGCCCCTCCGTGGCCGCGAGCCAAATGCCTTCGGCCACCACTTCGGGCGTGTAAACGGGCTTCATGGGCCGGGGCGGCAGCCGCATGTGGGTGGCGGCGTGGGTAAAAAAGGGCGTGTTGGCGGCAGGCGGGTACACCAGCGCCATGCGGACGGCGCTGCCCTCGGCCTGCAAGTCCGCCCGCACCGCCTCGGTGAAGCCGCGCACCGCCGCCTTAGCTCCGGAGTACGAGGACAGCAGCGGCATCCCGCGGAAGGCGATGCCGCTGCACACGTTCACGATGGCTCCGGCCCCATGCGGGCGCATCTGCTTTAGCGCCGCGCGGACGCCGTTGACGGTGCCGTGGTACGTAACTTCCGTGACGCGCCGGAACTCCGCGTCCGTCACGCGCCCGAACGGCCCGTATACCCCGTTGCCGGCACAGTTGACCCACGCGTCCGCGCTGCCAAGCCGGGCTTGGATGGACTGGGCTGCGTGGTCCAGCGCGGCTGCGTCGGCCACGTCCGCCACCGCCCAGGCCGCCGTGCCGCCTGCCGCCGCAACCTCGTCCGCCGTGGCCTGCAACGCCTCCGCGCCCCGCGCCACCAGCCCCACCCGCCAGCCCTGCCTTGCGAACAGCAGTGCCGCGCACCGTCCGACCCCGGACGACGCCCCGGTGATAACCATCACGCGCGCCACGCTGTCAGCCCTGGCCTACCGTCGCCGAAGGTATCACCGCTATTGACGGGCTGTCGCGCTCAACTGGCTGCCCCAAAAGTGGATTGATGCCGAACAGAGCAGCGAAGGCAACGGTGTGCTTGAGCACTTTGCCCGCCAGGGCTGAGATTTTGAGAAACGGCCTGTGCTCCCGCCCTGATTGCCATAATCGGATTAGCTTAATACCGCCGAGCCGATATCCCGACTTGCTAGACGGGTGGAGATTTGCCATTTTTGGTTAAGGCCCGTGCGGACCTGCTCCGGCAGGACGGGCCATTACCTCAGCTTGATGGCATAGCACGGTATGAACCACGATACGGTCAGCCATGAAATGCTGTATCGCACCATCGCGTGGAATCCATTGTCATGCCGCTGAGTCCAATTGCTGGCCTGCGGCAGCCAGGGACAGTTTATGAGCGAGTGGAGCCGCTCGGGGCTGAGCCGGCGCCTGCGCCATTTCAAGAGCGCTCCAACTATCCGCAATCGCGCCATCGCTGACGCCAGTCTTTCCATGCTGTTCCATTCCACGGCCGGCATCCGGCTGCTGTCGGCACACGTATTCCGGTCCGAACAGGCACAACTGCCCGCTGACCGCTTCCGCATTGGCTTTGGCTTTGGCCGAACCAGCTTTGACGCCGGGCTAGCGACCATGGAGGCTGCATTATAACGGAACGGTGAAGCGAAATTGCAACGACCTGAAGATTGCCCCTTGCGAAGTTTATCCAGGACGACCAACTTGTGCAGCGCAGCACGGTGATCCGTCATCGTGTTTGCAGGACGTTTCCTCCCTAAACTTGGCGGTCCTTCGGGACCGCCTTTTTTTTGCGCGTGAAAGATCATAACTGGCCTATGAAGAATTTAGTACACGCGGCCGTGCTCGCCGCAGGCCTCAGCCCTTTGTCAGTCGTGGCTGCGGACATGCCGCCGCCATGCCCGCGTTCGCTCGGCGTCGTTGACCGCAGCGTCGGTCCAGCGCTTGTCTACCTGGGCGCCGACCCTGGGAACCCTGAACTATGCCGCGTCAAGCGTGGTGAGGAGGAGGGGCAGGGCTTTCGCATCAAGCGACGGGCATGTGGTTGAGGATGTCGGCGAGAACC
>CAXTCN010000018.1:0-63638 GCA_964242575.1 uncultured Acetobacteraceae bacterium
CCGCCGCCCAGCACGCGGTCCAGCTCGGCGATGCCGACCTCGGCGCGGGGCGGGGGGGCTGCGGTGCCTTGCAGGCCCACGAACGTGACCCGGCGTCCGTTGCCGGCGCGTCCGGCCGGGCCGGGGCGGGCCTCGACGGTCTCCTCGACCAAGGTGTTCCACTCGCCGCATGCGTCGCAGCGGCCGGCCCACTTGGGGTATGCGGCGCCGCAGTTCTGGCAGACGTAGCGGGCGGTAGGCTTAGCCACGCCGGGTCCAGCGGTCAGCGAGGAGGAGGGCGGTGAGGAAGGTGTGGGCTTCGGAAGTGTCTTTGATGGCGTCCCATCGCGTTAGCGCCTGAAGCGCCAACGCAACGCGATTCTCGGCATCAGCCTGGCTGACGGCGGATAACAAGTCGTAGTCGGCTAACTGCCTTGCGCTGTAAAGCGCAATGAATGCCTCAGCAACCGCAAACAGATCGTCGCTTGGCGGCCCCGCCGTAAGAACATCATACGGCGGCGGGAAGCCTTTCCGCCGTGCGGCTATATAGATCGAGCAGACCTGCCGCATCGGGCCATGATTGAAGGAACAACGGACTTGATTGTGCAGTGCACCTTGCGCGCTGGTAGCCAGAAGATCGGCTCCGGAGCCGGTTAAAGCATGGAACAGCGCGTAGTAGGCGGCCGACACTGCACGGCGGCGATCAACCTCGGCCGCATCACCCGACTGCGACAATAACAGGCCCTCTGCATGCGCGATTAGGTCCGAAGGCAACATCCGCCGTCGGTCTAGTTCAGGCAGCAGGAGGGGCGAAGTGGAAAATCGGAAGCCGGTTCTCGTCGACGTCAAGCAAGTCCAGACGCACGGCTCGCTGAAGTTCGTTCAGGCGATCCGCTCGTTCCCTCCATGTTGCGCGAGACGACATCATGTCAGATCTGATGTAGTAGGTGATCCACACTGCGGGCTCACCTTCAAATTGGCCAAGCTTCACCTGAAAGCCATCAATACTATCCGGCCAGCCATGCCGCTCCACAACGGCGCTGATGTCCTGGATGAGCTTGGCGTTCTGGTCCTCGCGCCGGATTTCGTTCATATCCTATCATAACACCACTTACCGCCTAAGCTCCATCTGGATCGGCCCCTCGCGCCGGCCATGGGTAAATTGGTCCACCAAGGCATTCCCGCTGTGCAGCAACTCCGCCGCCGGTCCCTGCCACACCAGCTTGCCGCGAAACAGCATGGCCGCCTGGTCACCAATGCGGGTCGCGCTGGCCATGTCGTGCGTGATCGCCACCGCCGTGCTGCCGAGGCGCTTCACGCAGTCCACGATCAACCCGTCGATCACGGCACCCATGATCGGGTCAAGCCCCGTGGTCGGCTCATCGAAGAACAGGATGTCCGGTTGCGCGGCGATGGCCCGGGCCAGCGCAACGCGCTTCTGCATGCCGCCCGACAGCTCGGCCGGTGACAAGTCACCCACGCTTGGGTCCAGCCCCACCTGCGCCAGTATCTCGCCCGCCCGGCGGCGCGCGTCGGTGCGGGTCGCCTTGTGCTGCGCCAACAGACCAAACGCCACGTTCTCCCACACCAGCAGGCTGTCGAACAACGCGCCCGCCTGGAACAGCATGCCGATCCGCGCGGTGGTCCGGGCGCGGGCGGCGGCGTCCATCGCCAGCACGTCCTCGCCGTCGATGCGGATGTTGCCCGCGTCCGGTTCGATCAGGCCCAGGATGCATTTCAGCAACACCGACTTGCCGCTGCCGGAGCCGCCGATCACCACCATGGACGTGCCGGGCGCCACATCAAGGTCAACGCCGTCCAGCACCACCTTGTCGCCGAACCGCTTGCACAGGCCGCGGACCTGGATTTTGGCCTCGGTCATCGGGCGAAAAACAGCTCGGTCAGCACATAGTCGAACGCCAGGATCAAGATGCTGGCCGTGACCACGGCGCTGGTGGTGGCGGAACCCACGCCCTGTGCGCCTCCACGGCTGTTGTAGCCGTGGTAGCAGCCCATCAATGCAATCAAGAAGCCGAACACCGCCGCCTTCGACAATCCAGCCACCACGTCGTTGGTGGTAAGGATCGCCTGCGTGCTCTGCAGGTAACTGGCTGGGTTGAACCCAAGCTTCACGGTCGCGACCAGGAACCCGCCTGCGACGCCCAGAATGTCCGCCACCACCACCAGCAGCGGCAACGCCAGCAACCCGGCCAGCAGGCGCGGCGCGATCAGGTACTTGAACGGGTCGGTGGACAGCGTGCCCAGCGCGTCGATCTGGTCCGTGACCCGCATGGTGCCGATCTCCGCCGCCATCGCCGCCCCCACCCGGCCCGCGACCATGAGGCCGGCCAGCACTGGGCCGAGCTCCCGCACGACCGACAGCACCACGATGCCGGCGATGGCGTTTTCCGCGCCGAACCGGGAGAAGCCAGTGTAGGATTGCAGCGCGATCACCGCGCCGGAGAACACCGCCGTCAGCGCCACGACCGGCAGGCTGAAATAGGCGAACTCCGTGAACGCCGCCCAGAACATCCGGCCATAGAACGGGGGCCGCACCACGTGCGACAAGCCCACCGCGCCGAACATCGCCACCGCCCCGGTGCCGCGCACAACGCCGATCGTGCCGCGGCCTACCGCCGCCACTGCGTCCAACGGATGCATCATGCGGGCTGGTAAACCCGGCGATAACGGCGCCCAAGCTGCGTCAGGACTTCATAGGCGTTGGTCCCGGCCCGGCGCGCCACCTCGTCCGCCGGCATGTCCGGGCCAATCAGGTCGAGCCATGCGCCGGGTTGCGCGCCGGGGGCGTCTGTGATGTCGAAGGTGCTGAGGTCCATGGACACACGCCCTACCAGCGGGACGGGGCTGCCGTCAAAGTGCGCCAGCGCCGCGTTGGTCAGCGCGCGGGGAAACCCGTCGGCATAGCCCACCGACACGGTCGCGATCCGGCTGGGACGTGCCGCGGTCCAGACGCCGTTGTAACCGACCCGTCCGCCTGGCGGCACGTCCCGGACTTGCAGGATGCGTGCCCGCAGCCGTACGACGGCCTGCATCGGGTTGGGACGGCCCGGCGTCGGGTTCACGCCATACAGCGCCGCGCCGGGCCGGGCGAGGTCCGAACCGTAGCCGCCCAGGAACAGGCCGGACGAGTTGGCGAGGCTGCGCGGCGCTGGCGGCAGCCGGGCGCAGGCCTGGGCGAAGCGCTCGCGCTGTTCGGCGTTGATGGGATCACTGGGGCACTCGGCCGAGACCAGGTGCGTCATGACATACAGCAGGCGAATGCCATGCAGCAGCGCCGGCTCCGCCGCCAGCCGGTCCACCTCCGCGGGCGCAAGCCCGAGCCGGTTCATGCCGGTGTCAACATGCAGCAACGCCGGCAGCTCCCGCCCGGTAGCGCGGGCAAGGGCGGACCAGTCAGCTATCTCTGACAAGGAGCCAAGAACGGGCGCTATGTCATTGTCAGCATAGGTTTGCGCATCGCCGGGCCACAGGCCGTTCAGCACCGCCACCATTGCACCGGGCAGCAGCGGGCGAAGCGGCAACGCTTCGGACAGATGCGCCACGAACACATGCCGGCACCCTTTGCCGAACAGGTGGCGCACGACCTGTTCAGCACCGAGGCCGTATGCGTCGGCTTTGACCACGGCCGCGACCGGACCGCTCGGATGCAGGCGGCTCAGCGTGCGCCAGTTAACTGCGATGGCATCGAGGTCGATGGTTAGGCTGGCCGACACCCACCACCAAACCTAATGATCGCTGGCGTGGATCACGTCCAGGTCGGCGAACCGCGTGTACTCACCCTCGAACAGCACGTCAATTTTGCCGGTTGGCCCGTGTCGTTGCTTCTCAATGAGGATTTCGGCCTTGTTGTGCACCAGCTCCATGTCGCGCTGCCACTTGTCCAACGCCGATTGGAACTTGTCCTCGCTGTCGAACGCCATCTGTTTCGGCGCGCGTTGCTGCAGATAATACTCGTCCCGGTACACGAACAGCACCATGTCCGCATCCTGTTCGATGGTGCCGCTTTCACGCAAGTCCGACAGTTGTGGCCGCTTGTCCTCCCGGCTTTCCACGGCGCGGGAAAGCTGTGACAGCGCAAGCACCGGGACCGCCAGCTCCTTGGCAATCGCCTTGAGGCCCTGAGTGATCTGGCTGATCTCCAGCACCCGGCTTTCCGGCTTGGTGCCGACGCTTGGCCGCATCAACTGCAGGTAATCGACCACAACAAGGCTCAGCCCCTTGGTCCGCTTCAGGCGCCGGCACCGCGTCCGGAGCGCGGACAGGGTGATGGCCGGGGTGTCGTCGATGTGCAGCGGCAAACCAGCGATCTCGCGGCTGACCTGCACAAACCGGTCGAAGTCCCGTTGGCCGATGTCGCCCCGGCGGATGCGGTCGCTCGACACCCGCGCCTCCTCTGCCAGCAACCGAGTCGCCAACTGTTCAGCACTCATTTCCAAGGAGAAGACCGCCACCGAACCCTTTGCAGCAGCGCTAGAGTCTTCGGCCTTGGCCTCCCGCATCAACGCATGTGCCGCGCCGAACGCAATCTTGGTGGCCAGCGCGGTTTTGCCCATGCCGGGCCGGCCAGCTAGGATCATAAGGTCGCTTGGGTGCAGCCCGCCGGTCTTTTTGTCCAGGTCGCGCAGGCCGCTGCTCAGGCCGCTCACATGCCCGGACCGGCGGAACGCGCGCTCCGCCCCGTTGATGGCCTCGGTCAACGCACGCTCGAACGTCACGAAGCCGCCGTCGTTGCCACCCTGCGTCGCGAGCCGGAACAGCTCGCTTTCGGCAAGCTCAATCTGCTGCCGGCCGTCCAGCTCCGCCTCCAGGCCGAACGCGTTGTTGACCACGACCTCGCCGATGTCGATCAACTGGCGTCGCAGCCACGTGTCGTGGATTGCCCGGCCGTACTCCCCGGCATTGATGATCCCGACCATGGCGGTGAGAAGCTGGGCGAAATAGGCGGTGCCGCCCACCTCGTCCAACAGGCCGGAATGCTCGAACTCGGCCTTGAGCGTGACCGCGTCCGCCAGTTGCCCGGCCTCGACCCGGCGCACGATGGCTTGGTAAATCCGGCCGTGCACCGGGTCGCTGAAGTGTTCGGGCGCCAGGAACTCGCTGATCCGCTCATAAGCCTTGTTGTTGGCTAAAAGCGCGCCGAGCAGCGCCATTTCCGCACGGTCGTTCGACGGCGGGGAACGCTGGCTTAATCCAAGAAGCGGGCTGTCGATGCTGTTCATGCGGCTGACAGCATAGCGTAGCGCGGTTGCGCCGGGCAGGGGCGTCGCCTGTGGATCACGGGGGCAGTTTTCGGCTCAGAGGCGTTGTGGTACCAGCGCCACCGTCCGTCCGTACAAGACGACGCCGGCTGACCCTTAAGGGATCAGCCGGCGTCGTCTGCTTTTTGGGATGTCCGGCCTACTCGCGGTCGCGGTCCCGGTCGCCGCCGGCCTCCGCAAGTGCGGCGCCGAACTCGAGCTCCTCGTCCGGCTCTACGTCCTCCTCGCCGGCCAGGCCAACCTGTTCGCCGCGGGCCTGCTTCTCGGCTTCCTCGACGCTCCGGGCGACGTTCACGGTCACGGTCAAGTCAACTTCGGGGTGCAGCACGAGGCGCACCGTGGTCAGCCCCAGGCTCTTGATCGGCTCCCGCAACACCACCTGGTTGCGGTTGGCCGTCAGCCCGGCCTCGGTCACGGCGTCGGAGATGTCGCGGGCGGACACTGAGCCGTACAGGCTCCCGCTCTCGCCAGCCTGGCGGATGATGGTGACCGTAAGGCCGCCCATGCGCTCGGCAATCCGCTCGGCCTCCTCGCGGCGCTTGATGTTCTGCGCCTCAAGCTGGGCACGCTGCCCCTCGAACTGCGCCAGGCTCGCCTTGTTGGCGCGCAACGCCTTTTTCTGCGGCAACAGGAAGTTGCGGGCGTAACCTGGCTTCACCTTCACCACATCGCCCATCTGCCCCAGCTTCTCGATGCGCTGCAGCAGGATCAGTTCAACGACGGCCATGCCTATGCCCCCTTACGCGACGACATAAGGCAGCAACGCCAGGAAACGGGCGCGCTTGATGGCGTTCGCCAGCTCGCGCTGCTTCTTGCCGGACACGGCGGTGATGCGGGACGGCACGATCTTGCCGCGCTCGCTCAGGAAGCGCGACAGCAGGCGCACGTCCTTGTAGTCGATCTTGGGCGCGTTCGGGCCGCTGAACGGGCAGCTTTTGCGGCGGCGATAGAACGGGCGGCGGGCGCCGGCGGCAGCGCCACCCGCGCCCCGGCGGTCATCGCCGCCATCGGGACCGGCGCGCTCGGTGCGGTCAGTACGGTCAGACATCTGGCGTTACTCCTCTTCGGCGTCGGGCTGAGGGCGGAAGCCCTCGGTTTCGGGGCGTGCGCGGTATTCCTCGCGGTCGTCGAAGCCACGCTTGCGGCCACTCTCGAACCGGCCGGCCGGCTTCGGGCCGCGGAAGCCGCGCTCACGGTCGTCGGACTTGCGCGACAGGATGGCGCTCGGCGCTTCCTCGATCTCATCCACGCGGATGGTCATGAAGCGCAGCACGTCTTCATTGAGGCGGAGCAGACGCTCCATCTCGGTGATGAACGAGGGCTTCGCCTCGATGCCCAGGAGCATGTAGTGCCCCTTCCGGTTCTTGTTGACCCGGTAGGCCAGGCTGCGCAGGCCCCAGTACTCGCGCTTCTTGACGGCCCCGCCATCGGTCTCAAGGTCGGTGGTGATCCCGTCGGCGACGGTCTCGACCTGTTGTTGCGTCACGTCGTTGCGCGCAATGAGCACGCATTCATACAGCGGCATGGTCACCCCTATGGCTGGTGTCGGCCCAAAACGGGCATAGCCCGGCCGAATGCCATCAGCCGAGCAGGGACGCTGAGGGTATACGCGGTTGCGTGCAAAATGCAAGCTGCTGTTCGATGCTGGGTCATTCCAAACCGCAAGGACGAGGAGCTAGCTAAGTCTAAGCTGCATAGCTGTTCGGACTGGTGTAGCGTCTTCTTATGGCAATAAAGCGCGTCCCAGCCCCCATGACCCTCCAGTTCGGTAGGCCTAGCATCGACATGGATGCCAACCAGGACGCGTCATCTATGCGTTGGAAGTTCTATGAGTTTTTCTCAGGCGGCGGGATGGCCCGCGCGGGACTCGGGAGCGAATGGGAATGCCTGTTCGCAAACGATATCGATCCTGTCAAAGCGCGCGCCTACCGTGAGAATTGGGGGGCAGGTCACCTGATAGAGGCCGATATAGCGGACTTGACGCCGCAGGCGTTGCCCGGCCAAGCCGACCTCGCCTGGGCATCGTTCCCGTGTCAGGATCTCTCGCTGGCCGGCAACATGCGAGGAATGGCTGAGGGCACCAGAAGCGGGGTATTCTGGGCGTTCTGGCGCCTCATGGTCAGCCTGGCGATGGAAGGCCGCCAGCCTCCGATCATAGCAATCGAAAATGTTGCCGGGTTTCTACGAAGCCGCGCTTCGCAAGACTTTGCCAACGCTTGCGCATTGATCGCCCGCGAAGGCTACAGGCTCGGAGCAGTTGTGATCGACGCGGCGCAGTTCGTGCCGCAGTCCAGGCAGCGGGTCTTTTTAGTCGCCGTCCATCAAAGCATCGACGTTCCAAAGGAACTCCTGCTTCCCGGCTACAGCCCGCTTTGGCACTCGCCGCCGCTGCTTGCCGCCTACAAAGCGCTGCCGCCCGACATTTCCGAACGGTGGCTTTGGTGGCGTTTGCCGTTGCCGATCGCGCCAGATGCGAGCCTTCAGGATGTTCTTGAGGCCGATGCTCACGCGCTCTGGCATTCGGCACAGGCCACGAAACACATTCTGTCACTGATGAGTGACGGCAATCTTGAGAAGGTTGCGGCAGTCGGAAGGTCAGGAGCGCGCGAGGTCGGAACCGTATATCGTCGCGTCCGGCCGAGCGCTTCGGGAGGAAAGCTGCAAAGGGCCGAAGTGAGGTTCGATGGCGTAGCGGGGTGCCTTCGCACCCCGTCCGGTGGATCGTCTAGGCAAACCATACTCGTTGTTGAAGGGCAGAACATCCGGTCCCGCTTGCTCACGGCGTGCGAGGCGGCCCGCCTTATGGGGTTGCCCAATAGCTACAAGCTTCCTAGCCGTTACAACGACGCTTACCATCTGGCAGGGGACGGAGTCGTCGTGCCGGTGGTTCGCCATCTTGCGGAACGCCTGCTTGAGCCTCTTCTCACGCACGCGCCGCGGCTGGAAGACCCGGCGCTGCCAAGCGTTGGAGAAGCAGCCTTCAGAATGCCGGAAGTCTTATGACCTTGAAGCCTGTTGCAGGCCGCACAGCGGTCAAGACCCCGCCGCTGGAAACGGAAGCGTTGTACAAGGCGCTTACCTCGTATCTTAACAGCGAATTCAATGGACCCGGGTGCAAGATCGGCAGCTATAAATGGGGCGTTTACGCCTTCTTCGATCATGACCGCGAGCCGATCTACGTAGGCCAGACTAAAGAGGGCGTGCGCACCCGCATTCGCCGCCATCTGACGAACCAGCGGACGGATGCAGTCGCGATGAGCGTCCTTGATCCGTTTGAAGTGTTCGAAATCGAAGTGTGGCCGTTGCCGCACCACCAGGGCGTGGGGGACAAGCACGTCGGCTACCGGGACGCCTGCGATCAGCTTAATGCGCTGGAGTATGCGGTGTGGACCAAAGCACTGCGCGAGAGCCGCTTTGGCGCAGTGCTGAATGAGAAAGATCCGGTCGCAGGCAGCTTGCACGCCTTCTCAACGCAAAGCCCTCCTCCGTCCTATCGAAACGTGATCGTTTCGCCGCAAATCGACGAGTTGCGCGGACACCCTGATATCCGTCTTGCCAGGCGGGCGTCCGTCGTCGCCCGCCTGGCTCAAGTCGTAGTCGAGAGGAATGTGAAAGGCGGCCTCCGCTGAGCGTTGCTTACTCAGGCCCGCCGCTTGGCATACCTCGCAGAGCAGCGATATACCGCGCTTGGAGGAGATGCGACGGTAGAACATGGCGCGGAAGAAGCTGAGTCCGACGAGCCCAGCTAGTCGTTCGGACATAATGCGGGCGGTGCGGTCGAAGAACACTCGTCCCGAGCTTATTGTTCGCCGCCGTCTTCATGCGGCCGGCCTGCGCTTTCGGCTACACCGGCGCGACCTGCCGGGATGTCCGGATATCGTATTGCCAGGCCGCTGGACGGCAATCTTTGTGCACGGCTGCTTCTGGCACCAGCACGAGTGCCGCAGATCCCGGGTTCCGGCGTCGCGCCCTGAATATTGGCTGCCGAAACTACGTAGGAACAAAGAACGGGACGTGGAGCACCAGGATGCATTGCGACGTGCCGGATGGACGGTGATTACCATCTGGGAGTGCCAGATTAGCGAACAGGCCCTCTCCTCGATTGCAATGCAGATTTTGGCGATGCGTCCTGCATCGCACATGGAGCCGTGCAAGAAGTCAGAGCTTGCCGCTTCATGATTTGAACTGACCCATCCCCCTTTCCACGCATCAGAAGGCCGCCGCCACGCCCGAAGGTCACGTCGTCCACCGCCTCGCCGGAGCGTTCCGGCAGCATTTCCTCAATCAGGCGTTGCAGGCCAGCAGCCCTCAAGGCCGCTTCGCCGAGGGCGCGGCCGTGCTCGATGGGCTGCGCCTCGACGGCGCCGAGGCCTGGGGCAAGCAGATAGCGCTGCGCTTCGAGGGGCCGGTCTGGCTGCGCGTCCACTTGGGCCTTTACGGCATGTGGCGTTTCGCCGGGCCGGGGCTGGAGCGCATTGGCCGGCGCTCCCGCGATCCTGCGCCGGCGCTGGACGAGCTGCCGCCGCCGCGCGGCCTGGTGCGCCTGCGCCTTGCGGGCCTGCGCCATGTCGCGGACCTCAGCGGGCCCACGGCATGCGAGCTGCTGGATCAGCCGGGCCTGGACGCCGTGACGGCGGGCATGGGCGCGGACCCGTTGCGGGCCGACGCCGATCCGGAGCGGGCGTGGCGCATCATCCATGCCTCGCGCAGCCCGCTTGGAGTGTTGCTGATGCGCCAGGACGTGATTGCCGGCATCGGCAACATCTACCGGGCGGAGCTGCTGTTCCGCGCCCGGCTGGACCCGCACCGGCCCGGCCGTGCCCTGTCGCGTCCGGCGTGGGAGGCGTTGTGGGCCGACTCCGCCGCGTTGCTGGCCGACGGTGTGCGGACCGGGCGGATCATCACGACCGAACCCGCCGACCGCAGCCGCAAGGTGGGCGTGGCCCGGCCGGTGGACGCGGCCTATGTGGCGCATCGCGCAGGCAAGCCGTGCCGGGTATGCGGCGCTCCCGTGCGGGCGGAACCCATGGCCGGGCGGACGCTATACTGGTGCGCGGCCTGCCAAACCGGCTAGCTTCGCACCGGGAGGGCGTGCTCATGAAGGTGTCAGTGCTTGGGGTTCCGCGCGTGCTTGGAGCAGTCGCGCCGCCCGTCTTTTTGCTCGGCGTGGTGACGCTGGCGGGGCTGGGCGCCGGGGCCGTGCTGGCAGTTGGCGCGCCGCCGGCGCAGGACGCGGCGCTTACGCTGCTGCTGCGGTTCATGGCTGTCGTGAAAGGCGGCATGGTGCTGGGCGCGGTGGCGGCTGCCGTGTGGCGTATCCGCGTGCCGGCTAGCGCCAGCGTCGTGCTGGCCTACGCGGTCGCAACCGCGGTCATGGCGGCGGGGCTGTGGCCCATTTGGACCGGCACGCGGGTCGCGGCCGGCGCGTTGCTGGTGCATGGCGGGCTTGCGGCGTTCATGGTCATGGCCTGGCGTGACCGTGCCGGGTGGATGGCGGCGTGGGCGAGCCGACCTCGGAAAACCAGCCCGTCCATGCCCGCGCTGTGCCGCTCCCGGTCTTGATTGTTTGACACCGCGGCCCACGGACGCGATAGCACCGCGCCCTGACAGGAAGGCCGTTGCATGCCCGTTCACGCTTTCATTTTTCCCGGCCAGGGAAGCCAGGCGGCCGGCATGGGCCGCGACTTGGCCGCCGCCTTCGCCCCGGCGCGCGAGGTGTTCGGCGAGGTGGACGAGGTGCTGAAGCAGAAGCTGTCCAAGCTGATGTTCGAAGGCCCGCCAGAGGAGCTGCAGCTCACCGAGAACACCCAGCCCGCCCTGATGGCGGTGTCGCTCGCGGTGTTGCGGGTGCTGGAGCACGAGGGCGGGTTCCGCCTGGCGGACCGCGCCGTATTGGTAGCGGGGCACAGCCTGGGCGAGTACAGCGCCCTGGCGGCCGCCGGGTGCATGACGGTGGCGGACACCGCGCGCCTGTTGCGGCTGCGCGGCACTGCGATGCAGGAGGCGGTGCCGGCCGGGGAGGGCGCCATGGCCGCGCTGCTGGGCGTGGAGTTGGATGCGGCGCAGGCGATCTGCACCGACGCCGCGACGCTCACGCATGAGGACGGTCGGCAGGAACAGCAGGTCGTGGAACCCGCCAACGACAACGGCGGCGGCCAAGTGGTGATCTCTGGCCACCGCGCGGCGGTGGAGCGGGCGATTGAGTTGGCGAAGGCGCGGGGGGTGCGCCGGGCCATGCTGCTGCCGGTGTCGGCGCCGTTCCATTGCGCGTTGATGGCGCCTGCGGCGGACGCGATGCGGGACGCGCTGGGCGAGGCGGATTTGCGCCCGCCCGTGGTGCCGGTGGTGGCGAACGTGACCGCTGAGCGCGCGACGGACCCAGGAGTTATCCGCGAGCTACTGATACAGCAGGTCACCGGAACCGTGCGGTGGCGGGAGACCGTGCTGGCCTGCAACGCCATCGGCGTTGACAGCTTCATGGAGCTAGGCGCGGGCAAGGTGCTGTCGAGCCTGGTGCGCCGCATCAGCCCCGACAGCGCGGCGGCGGCGGCGGGGACCCCCTCGGAGATCGAAGCCATGCTGAGGATGCTGTGACCATGTTCAGCCTGGCGGGCAAAACGGCGCTGGTGACCGGCGCGTCCGGCGGCTTAGGCGCCGAGATCGCGCGGGCGCTGCACCGGCAAGGCGCCAAGGTGGCCTTGTCCGGCACGCGCGTGGACGCATTGGATGCGCTGAAGTCGGAGTTGGGCGAGGGCGCGCAGACCTGTCCGGCCGACCTGCGCGACCCAGCGGCGGCGGAGGCGCTGGTTGCGGTGGCGGAAGCGGCGTGCGGGCCGTTGGACATCCTGGTGAACAACGCCGGGCTGACGCGGGACGGGCTGGCGATGCGCATGAAGGACGAGGACTGGGCAGTGGTGCTGGACGTGGACCTGTCGGCGCCGTTCCGCCTGGCGCGCGCGGCGCTGCGCGGCATGGTGCGGCGCCGGTCCGGGCGGATCATCGGCATCAGCAGCATCGTCGGCACGACCGGCAACCCGGGCCAGGCGAACTATGCGGCGGCGAAGGCTGGGCTGGTGGGCATGACCAAGGCGCTGGCGCAGGAGGTCGGCAGCCGGGGCATCACGGTGAACGTGGTGGCGCCGGGGTTCGTGGAGACGCCGATGACGGATGCGCTCAACGCGGACCAGCGCGCGCGGTTGACGGGCGGCATCCCGCTCGGGCGCATGGGCCGGCCCGCGGACGTGGCGGGCGCGGTGGCGTACTTGGCGTCCGACGAGGCCGCCTGGGTCACCGGCGCCACGCTGCATGTGAACGGTGGGATGGCGATGACCTAAGGGCAGCTTGGGTTAGGAGCCGGCCCTGCCTTGGCGTCAGGAAACAAACCATGCTAAGCGCGAACCTCGCCGTAGGATGACGGAACAGCGAGCACGGCCGGCCGTTGCGGCTCAAGGCACATAGGAACCGAGGTTGAGATGAGCGAGATTGCCGAAAAAGTTAAAAAGATCGTGGTGGAGCACCTCGGCGTCGAGGAGAGCAAGGTCACCCCGGAAGCGTCGTTCATCGACGATTTGGGTGCCGACAGCCTCGACACGGTAGAACTCGTGATGGCGTTCGAGGAGGCGTTCAGCGTTGAGATCCCCGAGGACGCCGCCGAGAAGATCAGCACGGTCAAGGACGCAATCGACTTCATCGAGAAGCAGAAAGCCGCTTAGGGCCGCATGACTGGGAGCCACATGACTGGGCCGGGCACGACACGCCGGGTGGTGGTCACCGGGATGGGCATCGCTTGCCCGCTCGGCGTCGGGGTGGAGCATGTCTGGCGCCGTCTCGTGGCCGGCGAGAGCGGAATCCAGGCCATTCAGTCGTTCGACACCACGGAGCTTACGGCCAAGATCGCGGGCCAGGTGCCGGCCGGCACCCGCGCTGGCGGCGGCCTCGACATCTCCGAATGGGTTCCGGTCAAAGACCAGAAAAAGATGGACCGTTTCATCCAGCTTGCCCTCGTGGCCGCGACGGAGGCGGTGGAGGACAGCGGCTGGGTGCCCGCGGACGAGGACACACGCTGCGCCACGGGCGTCATGATCGGGTCGGGCATCGGCGGGCTGGGCACCATCTACGAGGCCGCCGTAATGGTGTCGCAGGGCCGTGCCCGCCGGTTGTCGCCATTCTTTATCCCGTCCGCGCTGATTAACCTTGCCTCTGGGCATGTCTCCATCAAGTACGGGTTCAAGGGGCCGAACCACTCCGTGGTGACCGCATGCGCCACCGGCGTGCACGCCATCGGCGACGCTGCCCGCCTTATCATGTGGGGCGATGCCGATGTCATGGTGGCGGGGGGCGCCGAGGGCACGGTGAACGAGCTGGGCATGGCCGGGTTCTGCGCGAGCCGGGCGCTCAGCACCAACTTCAACGACCGGCCCGCGGCGGCGTCCCGTCCCTGGGATCGGGAGCGCGACGGCTTCGTCATGAGCGAGGGTGCCGGGATCGTTGTGCTGGAAGAGCTTGAACACGCTAAGGCGCGCGGCGCAAAAATCTATGGCGAGGTGTGCGGCTACGGCATGTCTGGCGACGCGCACCACATCACGGCGCCGGCGGAGGGCCACGAGGGCGCATTCCGTGCCATGAAGGCCGCGTTCCGCAACGGCGGCATGCATCCCGGCGATGTGCAGTACGTGAACGCGCACGGCACCAGCACTCCGCTCGGCGACGATTTGGAGTTGGAGGCGGTCGAACGGTTCTTCGGCGAGCATGCGCACGGACTGGCGATGTCCAGCACCAAGTCCGCGACCGGGCACCTGCTGGGCGCGGCGGGCGCGATTGAGGCGATTTTCTCCCTGCTGGCAATTCGGGACGGAGTCGTGCCGCCGACGCTGAACCTGGAAAACCCGAGCCGGGACAGCGTGATCGACCGGGTGCCGCTGGTGGCGCAGGAGCGCCGGGTGGACGTGGCATTGTCCAACAGCTTCGGCTTTGGTGGCACCAACGCCAGCATCCTGTTCAAACGCGCGGCTTAGCCGGGTGACCGCGTGATGCGCGCGGTTCTGGGCTTCGCCGCGGTGCTCCTGCTGCTGGGTGGTGCTGGCTGGTATGGGCTCCGGGTGTACGACGTGCCGGGACCGCTTCCAAGCTCGCGTGCCGTGGTGGTTCCACGCGGCGGCCTGGACCAAGTCGCGGACGCACTCGCGTCGGAGGGCGTGATCGACAGCCCGGCGGCGCTGCGGATCGCGGCGCTCGCGACCCGTGGGCAAGGCGCGCTACGGGCCGGCGAGCTTGAGTTCCCCCAGGCGGCCAGCCTGCGCCAGGTGCTGGAAATATTGCGCACCGGCCGGTCGGTGCAGCATCGCCTGACCATTCCCGAGGGCCTGACCGCCGCGCAGGTCGCGGCCCTGCTCGAGCGCGCCCCGGCGCTAGAGGGTGAAGCCGTGCTGCCGGAGGAGGGGCGGCTGTTGCCGGAAACGTACTTGTATGACCGGGGCACCTCCCGCGCAGCTCTGGTCGGGCGCGCGCGCGCCGCCATGGACCGTGCGCTGGCGCAAGCCTGGGCCGCCCGCGCCAAGAACTTGCCGTTTACCGCGCCACAGGAGGCGTTGACGCTTGCCAGCATCGTCGAGCGTGAGACTGGCAAAGTCGAGGAGCGGCCACGGGTGGCGGCGGTGTTCCTGAACCGGCTCGCGCGGGGCATGCGGCTGCAATCCGACCCGACCGTCGTTTACGCAGCGTCGGGCGGGCTCGGCGTGCTGGACCACGGCATCACGCGGGCCGAGCTGGAGCGGGACGACCCCTACAACACCTACCGGATCGTGGGCCTGCCGCCCGGACCAATCAGCATGCCCGGCATTGCGTCCCTGCAAGCCGTGACGCAGCCGGCGGCGTCGCCGGACCTGTTTTTTGTGGCGGACGGCAGCGGCGGCCACGTGTTCGCGCGCACCCTGGAGGAGCACACGCGCAACGTGGCCCGCTGGCGCGAAGTGGAGCGGACCAAAGTGGGCAGGCCTTGAAGGCCATGACGCAGGGCGCCCGGCGCGGCGTATGCCTGGTGGTGGCGGCTCCGTCCGGAACCGGAAAAAGCACCATCATCCGCACTTTGCTGGCGTCGGAACCGGAGCTGGCATTGTCAGTGTCCGCCACCACCCGTGCGCCACGCGGGGCCGAGCAGGACGGCGTGCACTACCACTTCCGCACCCAGGCCGAGTTCGACGCGATGGTCCGGGGCGGCCACATGCTGGAGTGGGCCACCGTGTTCGGCCGCAGCTACGGCACTCCGCGCGCGCCGGTGGAGGCGGCGCTGTCAGCAGGACGGGACGTGGCGTTCGACATCGATTGGCAGGGCCACCGGTCGCTGCGCGCAGCGCTGCCCGGCGACGTGGCTAGCGTGTTCGTGCTGCCGCCGTCCCTCATTGCCCTGGAGGCCCGGCTGCGCGGCCGAGGCAGCGACACGCCAGACGAGATCGCCCGCCGGATGGCGGCGGCGCAGAGTGAAATCGCGCATTGGGCCGAGTTCGACCATGTGGTCATCAACCGCGACCTCGCCGCCGCTACCGCCTGTGTCCGCAGCATCCTGCACGCGGCCCGATGCGCCCGCGCCCGGCAACCTGGGTTGCAAGCCTTCGTGGACGAACTGATGCTGACGCGAAGCGTGGAGCTTAATTGATCTCTCAATCCGAGGGTGCGGCCAAGGTGAACCGCACCTTCCATTTAGGCGATGCCTGGGCCGCGCGCGATCAGCATACTGATCGACCCACCGGTTTAGCCAAGCCTACCAACGACTGATGGGCGTCGTCGCCGGGATTGTCGCGCCCATCTTCGCATTGGTGGCGCTGGGCGCCGGGGCACGGTTTTGGCGGTTGATGGACGTGCCAGGGCTACGCGCGCTCAATGACCTGACGTTCTACCTGCTCATCCCGGCGTTGCTGTTCGGCGCGGTCGTGCAGGTGCCGGCAGCGCAGAGCATTGACGTCGCGCTGACCTACTTCGCCGGATGCTTGCTGGTGTTCGCCGCCGGGCTTTGGTTGGCCCGGCGCGTGCTCGGCGCCGGGCTGGCCCAGGCGTCGGTCATCGGGCTTAACTGCGCCTATGGCAACACGGTCATGCTCGGCGTGCCGCTGGTGTCGGCAGCGTTCGGCCCGGAAGGAGTGGCGATCCTGCTGCCAATCATCGCGCTGCACACGGTCGTGCTGCTGCCGTTGGCAAGCGTGCTGATCGAGGCGGACGCCTCCGGCGCAGGGCACAAAGTGACCAAGGTGCTGCGCACGCTGCCATCCCTGTTGCAGAACCCGATCATCGTCGCAATTGCCCTGGCGGCCCTGTGGCGTGGGCTCGGCGTTCCTGTGCCGGAGCCGGTGCAGCGCCTAGTGGCCATGCTGGGCGCCGCCGGGCCGACGCTCGCGCTGTTCACCCTGGGCGCTAGCCTGCCGGACTTTGCCACCCAGGGGTCAGTGCGGGAAACAGGGCTGGCGACGGTGCTGAAGCTGGGCGTGCTGCCGCTGCTGGTGTGGGCGTTCGCGCACCTTGTGGGCCTGGGATCAATGCAGACCGCGGTCGCGGTGATGACGGCCGGCACGCCAACCGGAGCGAACGCATTCTTCCTCGCGCGCCGCACTGGCACGCTGGCCTCGGCAACCGCGGGGACGGTCGTGGTCAGCACTGCACTGTCGATCCTGACGCTATCGGCGCTCCTCGCTATGCTGCGCTAACCCGTCACTTGCGCTCATAGGCGCCGATTAAGCGGCCTTGCGCGATCAAGTGCGGGCGGATGGTCCGCAGCAGCATCGCCCGGCCGGGCGGGTGTTGGAAACGCGGCTTGGCGTCCAGCGCGAACACCTGGAACGCATAGCGGTGCGGCCCATGGCCCGGCGGCGGCGACGGCGCCAGCCAGCCCGGGCGGGACACTGCGTTGCGTCCGCAAGCATAGCCGCGCGGGGACGTGCCCCGGAGGCGTAGCGGGATTTCACCCTCTGCCAACTCGGTGACGTCCGCAGGAATGCTGTGCACGATGAGGTGGACCAGCGGCCGGAATGACGGGATGTCCGCGTCCTCCACCAGCAGCGCCACCGATTGCGTTTGCGGTGGCAGGCCCTCCCAAGCCAGTGGCGGGAACCGGTTGTCGCCATCCTGGGTGAAGCGGGCCGGCATCGGGAACCCGTCCTCGAACGCCGTGCTGGTGACACGGAGCGCATAGCCGAGGAAGCCGGAGTACTTGCTGCTGGTGAGCATTGCGACGCCGGGCCGGATCGGGCGCAGGGCGTGGCCAAGGGTGCGCAAGGTGGATGTGGGCATCAACGACCTCCAGGGTGCGCAGCATTGACGCGGCGCGGCCGGCCGGGTTCAGGCCAGCCGGCGCAAGAACTCGCGCGAGGCTGGAACCAGCGTGCCGCCCTCCGCCTGAACCGCGGCCTCAATTGCGGCGGCGGGGGCGAACAGCAGCCGGTCGTACTCCGGGTTGCCCCGGTCGCGCTGCGCCGCCCGAACCTCATGTGCCGTCAACGTGGTGCTGACTTGGAAACCAAGGTCCAGGACGCCGCCCGGATGATGCACCAGGCAGAGCGGGCGCAAGATAGACACGTCAGGCTCGCCCAGCCCCAGCTCCTCAACCAACTCGGACAGCAGGGCGTCGTACAGGTCGGCCTCGTCCTCCCGCGCGGCGCCGGCGTCAACGCTGCCGGCAGGCGGAAGCTGCCACAGCCCAGCTTGATACAGCGCGTCCGGCTGCCGGCGCCCTACCAGCACGCCGTCCGCGCAGCACAGCGCGCCGCAGACCGCGAGGTTGCGGACGTGCAACTCGTCAAACAGCAGCGGGTCCAGCATCTGCGCCACCACGCGCCGGTACTCGGTCCAGTGCCCCTCGATCAGCTCCGGGGTGACATGATCGGCACAGAACACCCGGCCATTGAACAGCGGGCGGGCACGCTGAGCCGTTTGCCAATGCCGCTCCACCTCCGCGTTCACCGTCGGGTGCAGCATGGGCATGGCGCGGGTAATGCGCGCCCGGATGCCTGGGGCCGCTTCGGTCACGGGCCAAGCGGGATCGAGGTTCTCCAGCTTGGCATTCCGGGGATCAGGGCTGTCGAACGGGTGCGAAATGCTCAGTCACCTCGGCGGCGATGTAGCCCAGTTTGCTCACTGTGGTGCGGTTCATCATGGAGCCATCGTCCAATAAATACCACCACTGCTCCATTGTGACATCCTTGATGCTGTTTCCGGGCTGAAGCGCCAGGGTCCAGCGCCAGTGGAATGCACGTCCAACCGCTTCTCCGGCCGCGGTGCCGACCATATCGTTCGCCGTCGCCTCGAACCGGCCAGGGGCCGTGCGCCGCATCTTCCATTGCCGGACCTGGGGTGCCGCAGCGCCGATTTTGAGGGTCTGGATCATGTGCACCCCGTCCGCACCATCCGCCTCGCCCACGCAATCCGTGGTCACGATGTCGGTTGGCGCACCGGAGCGGTTTTCCAACACGCCCCAGGATCGTACGTGGCCGGTGAAGAAGCGCACCGGATTGAACGCCGGCGCAGTGTCCTGGAACGGGCTGGGCGATGATGCTGGGCCGCAACCGAACAAGACGCCCAGCGCCGCAAGGCTGATCCAGCGCATGGCGGCCTTTATGAAAAAAGGGGAGGCTTTCGCCTCCCCCGGGGTCAACAGTGGTGAGTTTTGAACCTACTTGCGCGGGGTATTCATGCCGCTGCTAGTAGCACCCGGAGTCGAGTTGGACGCAGCGGCGCCAGTCACCGAGGTGTTGCTAGTCGTGGTGTTCTCCACGTCCACCTCGGTCTTGCGCACGGTGTCCCGCACGGTTTCCGTCCGCTCGGACACGTCCTTGTGCAAGCCAATTTCCTCGACCACGCGGGCCTCCTTGCTAACGACCGCCTCCTCACTGGTGGCGCGTGCCTCGACGGTGCGTTCCTGGAATGCGGTGTCCGCGTCGGTCACGGCGCGATCCACTGGACGGCGCTCGATCTGAATGCGCTCCTCATGCAGCCGGACCTGCTCCTCGACAGGGCGTTCCACCACATAGCTGCGTACACGGACCGCACCCTTTGCGACCTCACGCTTGCCGACGCGGAGGCGCTCCTCCATGACCTTGATGGTCTCGTTATCGGCCTCAGCGGCCATGTTCGTGCTTGCCGTGACGCCCTTTGTTGCCGGGCCTGGCGTGACGGCGTCCTTCACAGACCCTGCTGCAGCGGCAACGCCGCTCCCGACGCTGGATGCCGCGTTCGACACTGCGCCCATCGCCGTGCCGGTTCCGGTCGCAGCGCCGGTCGCGGTCTCGGTATGCAGGCTGCTGCCGCTGCCGGAATAGTCATAGCCGGACTGCCGCCACTCCTCGAGCTTCGCATCGAAGTCGATTGGGTCGGTGCTCTCCAGCACGTCGATGATCTGGCTGCGATTGGCTGTCTTGGCCGGGGTGACAACAACCATGGCGTGGCCGCGGCTCACTGCATGGTTATAAGCGTGCGCGTCCTCGTCCGGCATGAACAGGCTTTTAATCGAACCCCAAAGGCCTTGGTTGCCGGCCTCGTAGTCCACGCCGCCCGCCATCTTGTCGGCAGCCCGGTCCATGACCTGCACGGCCGAGCTGTCCACGCCAGCCGCGATCAGTTGGTCCCGCGCAGCGCGCGCCTTCTCGTCGGTCTCATAAAGGGCGACAATCTGGTTGTCGTTCGTGTTCGGGTCATAAAGGTGGGTGTCATGGCCAGCAGGGGCCATGTCGTGCGTGCCGCTCATTGCTAAACTCCTGATGGGATGGATGGGGCGCCGGGGCTAACGCCCGGCTCGCCCGACTGTTCTATCGTGACCTTCTCGCTACGCAGGCGCACGGTCTCCTGGACCGCCTGTTGCGAGTTCGCGGTGCGGATATGCAACTCCTCCTTCAGCATCAACCGTTTCTCGACCACCAAGACCTCCTCCAGAACGGGGACGATCAGGGTGTCCCCCTCCTGGCGGGACGCCGGCGCTTCCGTCACAACGCGGCCGACTGGGATGCGTTCAACGCTGAGGTCTTGCCGCGCGAGCATCGCCTCGACCGTCTCGTCCCGTTCGGTCACAGTTTTGTGCACCACGACCCGCCCAGTCTCGACCAGCCGCTTTTCGATGCGGACAGTTTCCTGGATCACCGGGATCACTTCGACCCCTTCCATGCGGGCGTCACGCGGGCGGTCGGCGTCCGGGTCCCGCACGGGCTCGACATTCAAGTTCGGGTTCGGCTGCATGCGGGGTTTCGCTCCGGTCTATGGTTACCGGTCAAAGCGAACAGGCGGCGGTTTGGTTCAAACTTGCCGCAAATATAACTTGCGGCAGGCGTTCTTGGCTTAAAGCCGCGTTGCGTCCGGCAGCGCCGCGATCTCATTGATGAGCTTGCGGGTCATCGCCTCGCCGAACCCTGAGAAGTCCCGGACCTCGACCACGAACGCGCTGGGTCCGCCGATCACGTTCTGGCGATACCACTCCGTAAGGCCGCCTGGCGGCTGCACGTGGGCGAACGTGTAGCTGACCGGGTTCTCGTTGATGATTGCCAGGCCATTGACCGTGACGCCGGCCGCAACCGCGTCGTCCCGTGCGGCGGAGGCGTCGCGGCCGCTGTTGTTGGTGCCGTCCCCCGCGACATCGATCACCCGGCGTCCGGTCTCGAACGGGTTCTCGGCCTGCAACTGCATGGCCCGGTCGATGCCGGCGCTGATGCTGGTCCGTCCCCAAAACGAGCGGCTGGCCGATGTCACCGCGTCCGACAAGCCCTGGGCGCTGGCGGCGTCCCGCACGACTTGCCAGTCCACCACGGTACGCACCTCGGAGCTGCCGGCGAACTCCACATAGGCCACCGCAATCGCGCCGATAGCGCCGCCCCGGATAGCCGCCAGCACGCGCGGGTCGCTCAACGCAGCGGCGTAACCCTCTTTTTGCATGCGGTACTCCGTGTCGTCGACGCTGCGCGACACGTCGGACACCAGCACCAGCGTGAGGTCCACCGGCTCCGCCGCTTGAGCAAGGCCCGTCATCAAAGTCAGCATCAGCAGCGAGCGCATGGGCCATCTCCGGTCGAGGACACGATGTTCAAGATGTTCAAGCGGGGTTCAAGCAGGCTGGCCACCGTGCCAGGCCTAGTCGGATATGGGACGCCTATCAAAACACCCAGAGCCGGTCCGGCGGCAAATGCAGTTGGTGCGTGCCGGGTTGAATGCGTCCGCCGAGGGCGCGGATCTCGTGGGGACCCACATGGAACACGTGCTCATAGCGGCCGCCGAGGTAAACGCTCATGTCATGCGTCGCCGGCAGCACGTTGGGGCCGGGTTGGTCGGGGCCGCGCCAGTCCAGCACCCGCACGTCCTCCACGCGGATCACCGCCGTTGCCTGGCCGTCCTGGCTGCTGCCCCGCGTCGTGCCGTACAGCGCGTGGCCGTCCATCATGACGCCGGCCACGCCGCCGTCGCGCGACTGCACCGACACCGGCAGCCGGTTGTTGCTGCCCATGAACTCGGACGCGAACAGGGTGGCCGGCTCCTGGTAAAGCTGTTCGGGCGTGCCCTCCTGCACGATGCGGCCCTGGTCCAGCAGCACGATGCGGTCGGCGATAGCCATGGCCTCGACCTGGTCGTGCGTCACGAACACCGCCGTCAGGCCGCGTCGCTTAATCAGCGAGCGTATCCATATCCGCGCTTCCTCGCGCAGCTTGGCGTCGAGGTTGGACAGCGGCTCGTCCATTAGGATGACCGGCGGCTCATACACCAGCGCGCGGGCCAGCGCGACCCGCTGTTGCTGCCCGCCTGACAACTGGTGCGGGTACCGTGCGCCAAGCTGGCCCAGGCCCAGGCCCACGCCCTCCAGCACCTCCGCCACCCGCCGGTCGCGCTCGGCGGACCCGGCGCCGCGCAGCCGCAAGCCGTAGGCCACGTTGTCCTGCACCGTGCGATGCGGCCACAGGGCGTAGGACTGGAACACTAAGCCGAGGCCGCGGCGCTCCGGCGGCACGAACACGCCGCGGTCGGCATCGACCACCAGCTTGCCACCGATGCTGATCCGCCCGGCCGAGGGTTGCTCCAGCCCAGCGATGGCGCGCAGCAGCGTGGTCTTGCCAGAACCCGACCGGCCCAGCAGGCACGCTATGTTCCCCTGTTCGATGTGCGCATCGATGCCGGCCAGCACCGGCGTGTCGCCATAGCGCAGGTGCAGGCCGTCGATGTCGAGCTTAGCCATGCGCACTCCGGCTGAAGCGCCGCATCAGGAGAAGTCCCGCGCCGATCATGGCGATGTTGACGGTGGACAACGCGGTCACCAGGTCGATTGCCCCGGTGCCCCATAGCGACACCAGCAGCGAGCCGATCACCTCGGTCCCAGGGCTGAGCAAGTACACGCCCGTGCTGTACTCGCGCACGAAAGTGATGAAGATCAGCACCCAGGACCCGAACAGCCCGGCGCGGATCAGCGGCAAGGTCACGTCCCGGCTGACCCGGCCGGCGGTCGCGCCGACGACCCGGCCGGCCTCCTCGAGTTCAGGCCCGATCTGCAGCAGCGCGCCGCTCACCAGGCGCATGCCATAGGCGAGCCAGACGATGGTGTAGGCCGCCCACAACGCCACCAAGGTCTGCCGCAAAGGTTGCAGCGGCGCCACGAACAGGAACACCCAGGACACCGCGAGGCCGGCCACGATGCCGGGCATGGCGCGCGGCAGCAGCACCACAAGGTCCAGCAGCCAGGTCCAACTGGAACGCCAGCGGTGGCCGGCGAGGTTCACCACGGTATAGACCGTAACCGACAGCGCGCCGCCCACCGAGGCCAGCAACAGGGTGTTGACGATGCCGCGAATAAGGTTCGGGAAGCCCGACAGCTCGCGGAAATGGTCGAACGTCAATGCGCCCCACAACGCCACGCCCTCGCCCCAGCCGGACAGGAACGAGCGCAGCACCAGGCCCGCCACCGGCACCACGACGGTGAACAGCAGCCACGCCAGGATCAGAAGCAGCGCCGGCCAGCGCCAGATGCCAAGGCTGATGGGCCGCTGCGCCGAAGCCTTGCCGCGCACCGACACGTAGCGGTTGGCGGTCCGCAGCAACTGCCGCTGCATCACGACGAGCGGCAGGGCGATCACGATTATCACCACCGCGACGACCGCCATAAGCTGGTAGCTCGGCACGCCCAGCTTGTTGGTGAGCTTGTACAAGTAGGTCGCGAGCACCAGGATGCCCTCGGGGTCCCCCAGCACCAATGGCAGGCCGAACAGCTCGAAACCCAAAAAGAACACCAGCACGCCGCAGTACAGCAGGCTCGGCATAATCATCGGCAGGGATACCGTGAGCGCCACCCGCAGCGGCCCGGCGCCGGTGGTGCGCGCGGCCTCTTCCACGTCCGAACCCAGGGAGCGCAGCGCCGAGGAGGCATACAGGAACACGTGCGGCACGTGCGTCAGTCCGGCGATCAGCACCAGGGAGGGCAGGGAGTAGATGCTCCACGGCACCGTGCCGACCAGGCCCTTGACCCAGAGCGAGACGATGCCGACCGGGCCGAGCGAGACGACGTAGCCGAACGCCAGCACCACGGAGCTTACGAACACCGGCACCAGCACGAGCTGCTCGATGGCGCCGCGGCCGGGCAAGTCGGTGCGGACCAGCAAGAACGCCAGCATGGCACCGACCGGCACGGCAATGGCGGTCATGCCGGCGGCGATGATGAACGAGTTGCGCAGGGCGTCGAAGAAGTCGTCGTCGTCGAACACGAACTCGTAGGCCGACAACGTCAGCTCGGTGCGCGGCGTAAGGAACGGGCCGTCGAGGAAGCTCTGGTAAACCACCAGCCCCACCGGGGCCAGCACGCAGACCGTGAGCAGCAGGATGATGGCGATGCGGGTCGGGCGCGTCACGCCGGGGCTACTTGCCCTGCAGCGCCCGTTGCCAGTCGCGCAGGAAGCGCAGGCGCTTGGTCTGGTCCAGGTATCCCAGCAGCTCCTGGTTGACCGGGATCGGCCGCAGCTTGGCGGTGTCGAAGCCGGCCAGCATGGCGCCCCCCTCTGATGTGGCCGCGGCGAGGGCGATCAAATGGCGGCGGTGCATGGCGGTTTCCCTGGACGCGTGCGAGGCCGCGCGTTTCCTGCCGCCCCGGCGTCAACCTTATGGATTGCCCGATCTACTGACTAGCCCAGATGATCCGGTGCAGCCAGGCGATCTCCATCAGGTCGAAGCTGCGGTCGCGGTGCGCGGGGTTGAGGCTTTTGAGCTCGATCCGCTTGGCGGAGCGCCGCGCGAGCTGTTTGGCCATGACTTCGCCGGCCACGGTGCGCGCCACCACGCGGTCGCCGCGGCGGATCGGCGCGGCCGGGGAGATCACCACCATGTCGCCGTCACGGAACACCGGCTCCATGCTGTCCCCGGCGATTTCTAGCGCATAAGCGTGCAAGTCGGCGATCTCCGGCAGGCCGACCTCGTCCCAACTGCCGCCCACCGGAAACCCGGCGTCGTCGAAGTAGCCGTCGCCGCCTGCTTGCGCCATGCCCAGCAGCGGGATGCGCCGCGGGGGACGGACGCTGGTGGCTTTGCTGTTGCCGGTCACCAGTGCGGTGAACGCCTCAAGGCTGGCGCCGGTCGCGTCCAGCACCTTCGCCAGGCTTTCGGAGCTGGGCCAACGGGCGCGGCCGTCCGGCATTCGGCGCTTGCTGGGGTTGAACGTGGTGGCGTCCAACCCGGCGCGCTTGGCAAGTCCCGAGGCGGACATGCCGTACTCCGCCGCCAGGGTGTCCAGTGCGCGCCAGATGTCGTCGTGTTTCATGGGCGACATCTTGGTTAGGAATTGTCGCCTTGGCAACTAGGAATTTTCACCTTTTGCATAAACCCCCACGCCGGTTGCGCTTGCGACGGGACGCCAGAAATGTTCTTATTTTGTTCCGTCAACTCGAGGTCGTCATGTTCGTCCGCCCCGTGCCCATCCCACTATCCCGCCCGGCCGCGCCGTTCCAGTCCGCCGAGGCCGCATGGTTCTGGACCGCCTCCGTGTTGCGAGCCTGCCGGGACCCGACGGTGCCACAGCCTGTGGCCGGGCCATGCCGGGCGGAGGACGTGGTGCGCTGCCTGGACGGGCTGTACCGGCAACGGCGGGTGGACCTGGTGCACGCCCGCATTTTGCGCATCTGGGGCTTCCGCGGAGTCGCGCCCAATCCGGCCTGGGCACGGGAGCGGTGCGACTGGCGGCTCTGGACCGAGGCGCTGGAACGGCTGGACTGGCCGTTGCGGGTGCGTGGCATCGTAGCGGGGCCGGTGATGAACTGGCCCAGATGAATAGGTTCAGGCCACTACGCGGGCTGCTTCAGGATTTCACTGCCATGCCGCGCACGACCCGCGGCGGTGATGACGTAACGCCCGTCAGCCCGTTGCTCCGAAAAGTCGAGGCATTGCAGCCGTTCCAGGCATGGCCCGTCCTTCAGTCCGGGCGGGCGGCCTGCCGCGTCGCACAGCACCAGGCGGTGCAGGGCGGAGCGGCAGCAGGTCTCAAGGTAAGGCTCGTTCCACATCCGCCCTGCTGTAAGGCGCGCAGGCGCACTTCTCAAGCCGGGAGCGATGGGGCAGACACCACGCATGACCCCCTCGCTCGCCTCCAGCCTCATGCCGCTGCTTGCCCACATGGATGCCGAGCGGGCGCATCGGCTGGCGATCACGGCGTTGCGGCTCGGGCTGGCCGGGCGGGACCGCAGCGCCGACGACATAGCGTTGCGGGTGCGCGTCATGGGCATCGAGTTCCGCAACCCGATTGGCCTGGCGGCCGGGTTCGACAAGGACGCGGTGGCGGTCCGCGGCCTGCGCCGGGTGGGGTTCGGGTTCATCGAGGCGGGCACGGTGACGCCGCTGCCGCAGCCGGGCAACCCGAGGCCGCGCGTGTTCCGGCTGACAGCGGACCGGGCGGTGATTAACCGGTACGGGCTGAACAATGCGGGGCTGGCGGCCTTTGTCGGCCGGCTCCGCGCCGTGCCGCGCAATGGCGTGCGGGTCGGTGCCAACGTGGGCATCAACAAGGAAGGGGCCGAGCCGGAACGCGACTACCCGAAGCTGGTCGCGGCGGTCGCGCCGCATGTGGACTACGTGGTGATCAACGTGTCTTCTCCCAACACTCCGGGGCTGCGGGACCTGCAGAACGAGGCTCGGCTGTCGGCGATCCTGGCCGCCGTGGGCGAAGCCGTGCCGCGCCGGCCGCCGTTGTTGGTGAAGGTTGCGCCGGACCTGCCGGAGGGCGGGCTTGAAGCGATCGTTGAGGCGTGCGTCACGCATGGCGTGGAGGGGTTGGTGGTCTCCAACACCACGGTCGCCCGTCCGCCAACGTTGCGCTCGGCGGCGGCAACGGAGGCGGGCGGGCTGTCCGGCGCGCCGCTGCGGGACCCGAGCACGCGCCTGCTGGCCCGGGCATACCGGCTGTCCGCCGGGCGGCTTGCGTTGATCGGCTGCGGCGGAGTGTCGAGCGGGGCAGACATCCTCGCCAAGCTGCGGGCTGGAGCGGGGCTGGTGCAGCTTTATACCGCGTTCAGCTACGCCGGGCCGGCGCTGGTGCCGCGGCTGAAACGCGAGCTGTCGGCGGCGTTGCGGCAGCAGGGGTTCGCGCGGGCGTCCGATGCAGTGGGAGTGGACGCGTGAGGCACATCTCCGCGTTCGGCCCGCTCGCGGCGGGGTACGACGGCTTCATCCTGGACCTATGGGGCGTGATCCACGACGGCGTCAGCTCGTATCCCGGCGCCGCGGCGTGCCTGGAGGCGCTGCGGGACGCCGGCAAGCGGGTGGTCCTGCTGTCCAACGCGCCGCGCCGGGAGCAGCGGGTGCGGCGGCAACTCGGCCGCATGGGGATCAACGATGACCTGTATGCCGGGGTGATGACGTCCGGCGAGGCGACGCACTTGATGCTGCGGGACCGTCCGGACGCTTGGTACCAGGCCTTGGGCCGGCAGGTGTTCCATATCGGGCCGGAGCGGGACCGCAACGTGTTCGAGGGCCTGGACTACGCCGTGGCCGAGACGCCGGCCGGCGCGGACTTCGTGCTGAACACCGGGCCGGACGACCTGGCTGACCCAGTGGACCCGGCCGCATACGACGCGGTGCTGCGGGCCTGTGCCGCGTCGGCGTTGCCCATGATTTGCGCCAACCCGGACCTGGAGGTGATCCGGGGCGGGGTGCGGGTCGTGTGCGCCGGAACGTTGGCCGTCCGCTACCAGGCGATGGGCGGCGAGGTGCGCTCGCTCGGCAAGCCTGACCCGGCCATCTACGGCCCGGTCATGGCCATGCTGGGCCTGCCGCCTGAACGCGTGCTGGCGGTGGGCGACGCGTTGCGGACCGATATCGCCGGCGCGGCGGCGGTCGGCGTGGACGCGTGCTGGGTGCTGGGTGGGCTGCACGGCGAGCATCTGGGGGTTGATCCCACGCGGATCGAGGCGGAGGCCGCCGCCGCTGGGCTGTCCCCGGTGGCGGCAATCCCACGTTTCACCTGGTAGTCAGGCGCGCCCGGACACGACCGACAACAGCAGCGGGTCCACCCGCAGGATGGCCAACGCCCGGCGCCACTTGGTCTCGTGGTCCTCGTCGAACAACAGATCGAGCTTAGCCGGCGCGGACAGCCACACGTTCTGCTGCATCTCGCGGTCGAGCTGCCCGGCGCCCCACTGCGCATAGCCCAACGCCAGCAAGCCCTCGCGCGGGCCGCCGCCTTGGGCGATTTCCTGCAGCACGTCGAGGCTCGCGGTCAGCGCGAGGCGGTCGTCCACCCGTAGGCTGCCGTCGCTGGTCCAGTCCGAGGTGTGCAGCACGAAGCCGCGGCCATGATCCACCGGACCGCCTTGGCAGAGCTGGATGCGCCGCGCAGGCGGCACGGGCTTCACGTCGAGTTGCTCCAACAGGCCGTCGAAGCTCGGCTTGGCCAGGGGCTGGTTCAACACGATGCCCATGGCGCCCTCGTCGGTATGGGCGCACAGCAGGATCACGCTGTGCGCAAAGCGTGGGTCCTCCATGGCGGGCATGGCAATCAGCAGTTGTCCGGTGAGGTTAGAGTCGTCGTGCTCCATCATGCGCTGATATCTTGGCGTGGCGGACAGCTACGGCAAGCCGCATGTGTGATGACTTGCACGCCAGGTCCGGCTACCACACCGCCAAATTTGAAGGAGATCCGGGCATGATCAAAGTGGGCGACAACATTCCCTCCCAAAAGCTTACGGCCGCGACGGCGGAAGGGCCGAAGGAGGTGTCCACGGACGAGGTGTTCGCTGGTAAAAAGGTTGTGGTGTTCGCGGTGCCGGGCGCATTCACGCCGACTTGCAGCGCGCGCCACCTGCCGGGCTACCTGCAGAACATGGATGCGTTGCGCGCCAAGGGCGTGGACACCGTGGCTTGCACGGCGGTGAACGACGCGTTCGTGCTGGGCGCCTGGGCCAAGGAGAACGGCGTCGACGACCATATCCTGATGCTGGCGGACGGCAGCGGCGTGTTCGCGCGGGCGCTTGGGCTTGAGCTGGACCTCACGGCGCGCGGCCTTGGCATGCGCAGCCAGCGTTATGCGATGGTAGTGGAAAATGGCCGGGTGACGCACCTTTCGGTGGAGCCGCCCGGCGGGTTCGAGGTCAGCAAGGCCGAGAGCGTGCTGGCCGCGCTGTAGGGCCGGTCACGCCGCCGCCGACTGCGCGTTCTCGATTTTGAACGTGTCGGCGATATAGGCGGCGAGCGCGTCGGTGACCGGCTGCCGCGCATCCTGGCCGCGCAGCATGAGGATGCCGAACTCCGGCAGCGGCGGGAACCCCTCGTCTGGCCGCAGCGCGCGCAAGCCTTCCGGCAGCCAAGACACGGTGGACACCGTCACCGCCAACCCAGCCAGCACCGGCGCGTGCGTGCCCACTTGGGTAGCGGACTGATACGCCACGCGATAGCGCCGCCCGGCGCTCTCCAGCGCTTGAAGCGCCATCACGCGCCAACTGCAGTGGCTCGCCGCCAAAGCCAACGGCAGCGGGTCCTGCCGATGCGGCGCGTAACGCATCGAGGTGATCCAGTTCAGCGGCCCGCGCCACAGTGGTACGGTAGCTAAGCCATTGGGCTCATGCCCCTCCGAGCACAGCGTCAGGTCCAGGTCGCCGTCCCGCAGCCGCTCGACCAGCTCCGACGAGGGCAGGCACATGACGTCCACCTGCACCGAAGGGTGGCTCTCCGCGAAGCGCATCAGGATTTGCGGCAGGTACCGCAGCGCGTAGTCGTCCGGGGTGCCGAGCCGCACTGTGCCTTGGATGGTGGGGGTGCGGAAGCTGGTCCAAATCTCGTCGTTGAGCGCCAGCAGGTCCCGTGCCCGGCTCAGCAGGAACTGCCCATGCGGCGTGAGCTGCACCTGCCCACCCTTAGCCCTGGACAGCAGCCGGTGGCCGAGCTGCGCCTCCAGCCGCTGCACCTGCATCGACACCGCGGACTGGGTACGCCCCACCCGCTGGGCGGCGCGGGTGAAGCTGCCCTCCTCGGCGATGAAGGTGAAGGCGCGCAGCAGGTCCGGGTCGAGCGTCGGGTTCATGGACATCAGCGTGCCTGATGCCGATCATAAGATCAATTCGTTTCCATGATTTCGGTGCCGAACGCATAATCCGGGTGTCGGTTAATCGGCACAGGAGCTTTCAATGGCTACGCAGTATGTCCCGGCTCAGGTTCACTATCTTCCCACCCGCTCCGCCGGCGCTCCGCGACAGGGGGTTTGGACGTGGTTGCGTTTGATGGCCCGCGCGCGCCATACCCGGCGCCTGCTGGCTGAGATGGACGACCGCATGCTGTCCGACATCGGCGTGAGCCGGGCGGACGCGCACATGGAGGCGTCCAGGCCGGCTTGGGACACTGCCAGCCCGAACCGGTGACCGGCGTCGCCCTTCCTCCCCAACAGGGAGGAAGGGTCATCCGGACTACTCCGCCGCTTGCGCGTAGGCCTCTAGCGGCGCGCAGGTGCAAACCAGGTTACGGTCGCCATACACGTTGTCCACCCGTTTGACCGGCGGCCAGTACTTGGCGGCGCGCACCCACGGCAGCGGGAAGGCGGCCTGCTCGCGGGAGTAGGCGTGCTTCCAGTCGCCGGCCACCTCGGTCACCGTGTGCGGCGCGTTCTTCAGCGGGTTGTCCGCCCGGTCCAGCGTGCCGGCGGCGATGGCGGCGATCTCGGCCCGGATGCTGATCATCGCGTCGCAGAAGCGGTCGATCTCCGCACGGCCCTCGCTCTCGGTCGGCTCGATCATCAAGGTGCCGGCGACCGGCCAGCTCATGGTGGGAGCGTGGAAGCCGTAGTCCTGCAGGCGCTTGGCGATGTCCTCGACGCCGACGCCGGCCTCCGCTTGGAAGCCGCGGCAGTCCAGGATGCACTCGTGCGCCACCAAGCCGCCTTGGCCGGTGTACAGCACGGGGTAGTGCGGCCGCAGCCGGTGCGCCATGTAGTTGGCATTAAGGATTGCGACCTCGGTGGCGCGGGTCAGCCCGGCCGCGCCCATCATGCGAATGTAAGCGTAGCTGATCGGCAGGATGCCGGCGCTGCCGAACGGCGCGGCGCTGACCGGGCCGACGCCGGTGGCGGGGCCAGCGTCCGGGCGTGCGGGGTGATTCGGCAGGTGCGGCGCGAGGTGCGCCGCAACGCCGATTGGGCCGACGCCGGGTCCGCCGCCGCCGTGCGGGATGCAGAACGTCTTGTGCAGGTTCAGGTGGCAGACGTCGGCGCCGATGCTGGCCGGGCTGGTAAGGCCGACCTGGGCGTTCATGTTGGCGCCGTCCATGTAAACCTGGCCGCCATGCTGGTGCACGATGTCGCAGATGGCGCGGATGCCGTCCTCGAACACGCCGTGAGTGCTGGGGTAGGTGACCATCAGCGCCGCCAGCCGGTCCGCGTGCTGTTCGGCCTTTTTTACCAGGTCCGCCAAATCCACGTTGCCCTCGCGGTCGCAGCCGGTGACCACGACCTTATAGCCCGCCATGACCGCGCTGGCCGGGTTGGTGCCGTGCGCGCTGGAGGGGATAAGGCAGATGTCCCGGTGCCCCTCGCCGCGCGCCTGATGGTAGCCGCGGATCGCGAGCAGGCCGGCGTACTCGCCTTGGCTGCCGGCGTTGGGTTGCAGCGACACGGCCGCGAATCCGGTGACGGCGCACAGCCACTCCGACAGGCGCTCGATCAGCGTCAGGTAACCGCGCGTCTGGTCCGCGGGCGCAAACGGATGCACGTCCGCGAAGCCCGGCAGCGTAATGGACGCCATCTCCGCGGTGGCGTTCAGCTTCATAGTGCAGGACCCGAGCGGGATCATGCTGCGGTTGAGCGCCACGTCACGGTCTTCGAGTCGCTTCAGATAGCGCAGCATCTCGTGCTCGGCATGGTAGGCGCTGAACACCGGTTGCGGCAGCACGGCCGCGTTGCGCATGAGCGAGGCGGGCAGGGGCGCCGGCGCATCCGCCAGCTCCGCCCCCAGCGCCTCGGCCAGGCGATGCAGGTCCGCGCGGGTCACGGTTTCGTCCAGCGCGATGGCGACGCCCTGCCCGTCCAGGCGCCGAAGGTTGAACCCCTCCGCCAGCGCCGCCGCCATCACCGCGTCCGCGTCGTCACAGTCGAACGCGACGGTGTCGAAGAAAGCGTCGTGCCGCAGCCGCAACCCGGCCCGGACGCCAGCGCCAGCCAGCAGGCGCGCCTGTAGGCTGATGCGGCGGGCGATGCGGCGCAGGCCCTCCGGCCCGTGCCACACCGCATACATCCCGGCCATCACCGCCAGCAGGACTTGGGCGGTGCAGATGTTGCTGGTGGCCTTTTCCCGGCGGATATGCTGCTCGCGGGTTTGCAGCGCGAGCCGCAGCGCTGGCGCCCCGGACGCATCCTGGCTCACGCCCACCAGCCGCCCGGGCATCTGCCGCTTGAACGCGTCCTTGGTGGCAAAGAACCCGGCGTGCGGGCCGCCAAAGCCCATCGGCACGCCGAACCGCTGCGCGGAACCCACCACCACGTCGGCGCCCATCCGGCCGGGCGGGGTCAGCAGCACAAGCGACAGCAGGTCCGCGCACACGATGGCCAGCGCGCCGGCCTCGTGCGCGGCGCTGATCTCGGCGTGCAGGTCACGGATGGCGCCAGTGGTGCCGGGGTATTGCAGCACCACGGCGAACGGGGCGCCGGCGTCGATGGCGGCCACGTCGCCCGGCGGGAAATCAACCAGGTCGATGCCGAGCGGCGCAGCCCGGGTGGCCAGCACGGCACGGGTCTGCAGATGCAGGTCGGTGCAGACCGCGACAACGCGGGACTTGGTGCGGCTTGCGGCGCGCGCCATCGTCACGGCCTCTGCCGCCGCGGTCGCCTCGTCCAACAACGAGGCGTTGGCGACCGGCATGCCGGTGAGATCGCAGACCATGGTCTGGAAGTTCAGCAGCGCCTCCAGCCGGCCCTGGGCGATCTCGGCCTGGTACGGCGTGTAGGCGGTGTACCAGCCAGGGTTCTCCAAGACGTTGCGCAGGACCACCGGCGGCGTGTGGGTGCCATGGTAACCCTGGCCAATCAGCGACTTCACCGCGAGGTTCTGGCCCGCCAAGTCCCGAAGCTCCGCAATGACGGCGGCCTCGTCGATGGCGGGTGGCAGGTCCAGCGCCTGCAACGCGCGGATCGCGGCTGGCACGGTGCGGCCGGCGAGGTCGTCCAAGCTGGACGCGCCGATGGCCGCGAGCATCCCGGCGATCTCGGTTTCACTGGGCGCGACATGGCGGGCGACAAAGCTGTCGTTGCCTTCCAGCGCCGTGAGTTCGGCTAGCGGGTCGAAACCGTGCCCGTCCATCACAGCGTCTCCAACAGGGCTTGGTACGCCGCCTCGTCCATAAGTGCGTCGAACGCGGCGGGATCGGCGAGCTCCAGCTTAAAGAACCAGGCGTCGCCGGACGCGGCCCGGTTCACCAACGCGGGCTCGTCCACCACGGCCGCGTTCGCCTCGGTGACCCGGCCAGCCAGCGGGGCATACACGTCGGACGCCGCCTTCACGCTCTCGACCACGGCGCAGGCCTCGCCCTCCACGACCTCACGCCCCGGCTCCGGCAGCTCGACGAACACGATATCGCCCAGCGCCTCTTGCGCGTGGTCCGTCACGCCGACGGTGGCGGTGCCGCCATCCAGGCGCACCCACTCGTGGTCTTTGGTGAAGCGCGTCTCGGTCATGTTGAGGCTCCTGCGCCGTTCGATTGCGGCGTTTTGACATAGCGGTGCGGAACGAAGGGCAGTGCCGCGACTTGGGCCGGAAGCGGCTTGTCGCGCACCATCAAGGTGAGCGCGGTGCCGGTCTCGGCCAGGTCCCGGCGGATGTAGCCCATGGCCACGGGCGCGTTCAGCGTGGGAGAGAAGCCGCCCGAGGTGACGCCGCCGGCCGCGGTGCCGTCCGCGGCCACGGCCTGGGTCAGCGCACGCGCCGGCGCCCGCCCGGTGGGGCGCAGGCCGACGCGGAGCCGGGTGGGGCCGTTCCGGAGTTGGTCCATGATCGCGACTTCCCCGGGGAAGCCGCCCTCTGCGCGCCGGCGCTTATTGATGGCAAAACCGAGGTTCGCCTCCACCGGCGTCGTCAGCTCGTCGATGTCCGAGCCATACAGGCACAGCCCGGCCTCTAGCCGCAGGCTGTCCCGCGCGCCCAATCCGGCCGGCATCACGCCGGGCTGGGCCAGCAGCGCCTGCGCCAGCGCCTCGGCGTGCGCGCCGTCCACCGAAACCTCGAAGCCGTCCTCGCCGGTGTAGCCAGAGCGGCTGATCCAGGCGGGGACGCCGCCGACCGTCGCCTCGGCCACGCCCATGAATGGCAGCTCAACCGGGCATAGCGCCGCCAGGGCCGCCGCGGCGCCAGGGCCTTGCAGCGCCAGCAGCGCACGGTCCGGATGCTGTTCCAGCGCCACCTCGGGGCCGAGCTCCTGCATCAGGTGACGGGCGTCCGCCTCCTTGCGGCTCGCGTTGGCCACCACCACCAGCCGGTCGCCGTAGTTCGCCACCATCAGGTCGTCGAGGATGCCGCCGGCCTCGTTCAACAACAGGGTGTAGCGTTGCCGGCCGGGCTTCAGCGCCAGGAAGTCGCCCGGGGTGAGACGCTCGAGCGCCGCCGCGGCGCTGGGTCCGTGCAGGCTGAATTGGCCCATGTGCGACACGTCGAACAGCGCGGCGGCGGCGCGGCAGTGCAGGTGCTCCGCCAACACGCCGGCCGGATACTGCACCGGCATCACGTACCCGGCGAACGGCGCCATCTTCGCGCCAAGCTGGCGATGCAGCGCGTCGAGCGGCATGGTATGCAACGACTGCTGTTCGGCGGGATCTGGTTCAATGTTGAGGACAGGTTCGGCCATGGCACACCTCCGGACAGCACCGATGCGGGGCATCGGCAGGGCTCGCCAGCCAGCAGTATGCCAGCGGGTGCGACCCCCCTCTGTCCGGGATACCTGAGAGATTCGGGCGGACGCCCTTACTCCGTCGGTGCAGACGCCACATAACCGGGCGGCCGGCTTTCCAGAGGTCCAAATTCCGCCGCGGTCCCTGTTGCCTGAGCGTTTCCGGGGGCCGGTTGCGCCTTCGGCGTCTGGCTCGCGCCAGCGCTCTCCCGCGGGGAGTAGTTCGAACACGAGCATCATGCCCGATTTAGGCCGTCAAATCAACCAGCTTCCGAGCCTGGCCCACGCGCTGTAAGGTGCAGCCATGCCGCACGACCACGCACCTGGCGGCGTCGGGCGCGCTTACGCTGTGGACCGGCCAGGCCTGGCTCGATCCCGTGACCAGCCTGCTTATCGTCGGCTTCATCACCTGGGGCACCTGGGGCCTGTTGCGCCAAAGCATGGACCTGGCGATGGACGCCGTGCCCGAGGGCATCGACCAGGCAGCGGTGCAGGCGGCGCTCGCGGAGTTGCCAGGGGTCATGGAGGTGCACGACCTGCATATCTGGGGCCTCAGCACCACGCACACGGCGCTCACCGCGCACCTGGTGCTGCTGGCGCCGGAGCCGCAACCGTTGGACGATGCCTGCACGATGCTGCGGGAGCGGTTCGGCATTGGCCATGCGACCATCCAAGTCGAGGACATCGACGCGGCGCATGCGTGCGCGCTACGGCTCGACCACGTCGTCTGATCGCTTGGCGCACAAAAGCTCCTCGTCCGCGAAGTACAGGAAGTCGAGCGGCGTCCGCGCGTAGCACGCCAGCGCGTCGCCCGGCGTCTGCACGATGGGCTCCTGGTCGTTGAACGACGTGTTCAGCAACACCGGGATGCCGGACGCAGCGAACCACGCGCTGAGCAGGCGGTGCATGACCGGCGTCAACTCGGCGTGCACCGTCTGCACCCGCGCCGTCCCGTCCCGGTGCACCACGGCCGGGATGCGGGATATCGCTTCCGAACGCACTCGCAACGCGTGGGACATGTAGGGGGAGGCGAAACCGGCCGGGCACTCGAACCACTCCGCCGCATGTTCCGCCAGGACCATCGGCGCCAGGGGCCGGAAGGGCGCGCGGTGCTTGATCTCGTCGTTGATGCGGTCGCGGGCGCCCGGGTGGCGCGGGTCGGCCAGGATGCTGCGATGGCCGAGGGCGCGGCGGCCAGACTCGGCTGCGCCGGCGAACACCGCGCCGATCTGGCCGTCCGCCAACCGGGCCGCCACACGCGCTGCCCCGGCCGGCGTCGGCTTGATGTGCCGGGACCGGCACGCGGCCTCGATCATGGTGCGGGCGTAGGCCGGCCCGGTCGCGAACGGGAACCGCCCCTCGTGCCGTGCGCCGCCCGCGCCGTGATAAAGGGACTGCGCGATGCCGATGCTGAGCCCGCCGTCATAGGGCGCGGGCGGCAGGAACACGCTGTGCAGCCAAGGGAACCACTCCTGGATTTTGCCGACGACCTGGCAGTTGAGGAACACGCCGCCCGCCAGGCACAGGCGCCGCGCGTCCGGTCCGACGAAGCGTTGCAGGATGGCATAAACCTTGTGCTCGGTTTGCCGTTGCAACGCCGCCGCCAAGTCGAACCGGTCGCTACCCCTCCGCAGCGCACGGCGTAGCGCGTCGCACTGGGCCGCAAGCCCCGCGGCCATTTCGGGGTTGCCCAGCCTGTGTGCCGACGACCAGAGGTAAGGCGGCTCCAACTTGGCGGCGAGGCGCGCCGGGTCGCCGTAGGCCGCCATGGCCATGACTGTGCCCTCCTCGCCGAATTGCAACCGCAACAGGTCCGCCGCCACGCGGGACCACGCCGCGCCGATTGATAAGTCCTCGAACCATTCCAGCGGCTCCGGACCCGCGGCGCCGCAGCGGAATGCGCCGCCGTGCACCAGGGTCCGCGCGCCGGAGCTGTCGCCGTCCAGGAAGTCGTAGCCGCCGCCGTCCAGCGTGACCGTGACCGCGTCCGCGTAGGGCGAGGAGTAGAACGCGTTGGCGGCATGGGCCGCGTGGTGGCCCCCGATCACAAGGGCCAGGTCGGCGCGCATCGCGTGCGCCACGAAGGCGCGCAGCCCGTCCCGGTACGGTTCGAAACTTGTGACCGGGCTGAGATTGCCGTCGAACTCCGGCACGGGCGTCCGGTGCACGCGTTCGAGCCGGGCCAGCAAGGCATCGGCGACGCGCGCCGGCGCTGTCCCGGCAGCGCGGGCGAAAATAAGATGGCGTATGATGGGCGTGAGGAAATCGCCTTCCACCACGCCGATAGCCCGGCACCCGTCCAGCACGGCCGGCAGCCGCGGCCCCAGCAGTTGCAAAAGGCCGACCAGCGGGCTCAGCCGCTCAAGCTTGCGCCGGGTGAACCGTTCGAGTTCGTAGTGTTGGCACGCCGCTGCGCCGTACAAGCAGAACGACGCGTCATGATAGGGGTCGTTGAAGCCGATAACCCCGTCCGCGGCGCGGGCTGTGGCGTTGCGGGTCCGGACGTTCACCGGTGCAGCATAATAACGTTCCGGTCCGGCGCGAGCGCCATTGCGCCGCTGGCCCCACGTCAATGCAGCATGTTGCTCAAATGTCGCGTTTGACGAACCGGGCGGCAAAGAAGCCGTCCATGCCGCCGCGGTCCGGCCAAAGGCCCGGATGGGTCCGTAGCCATCCCTCGGCGGTGCGCGCCTCCGGGATCATCGCCAGCTCCTCGGGGTCGAATGGATCGGGCCGTAATCCCGGCACCTCCCGCACCCGGCCCGGACCTTCCTCCGGTTGCAGCGAGCACACCGCGTACACCAGCCGCCCGCCTGGACGCAGCATGGCCGCCGCTGCCGCAAGCAGCCGGTCCTGCCCGGCCGCGAGTTCCGCCACGTCGCGCGGGCGCTTCAGCCGCATCACGTCGGGATGGCGGCGGATGGTGCCGGTGGCGCTGCACGGCGCGTCCAGCAGCACGGCGTCGAGCGGCGCCGGCGGGGTCCAGGTGAGCGCGTCCGCCTGCACGATGTCCGGCGCCAGCCCGAGGCGGGCCAGGTTGCCGTGCAGCCGGCGCAGCCGCGAAGCGTCCCGCTCGACGGCGTAAACGTGCGCGCCAGTAGCGGCGAGCTGCGCTGTCTTGCCGCCGGGCGCGGCGCAGAGGTCCGCGACGCGCTCGCCGGGCTGGGCCGCCAACAACCGGGCCGGCAGTGCGGCGGCGGCGTCCTGCACCCAGAACTCGCCCGCCTCGTAGCCAGGCAGATCCTGCACCCGCGTGCCCACCGGCAGCCGCACGGACCCGGTGGGCAGCGGCACGGCGGCGTCCGGCGTCATGGCCCCAGGGCGGAGCGACAAGTCGAGCGACGCTTCCCGCCCGTGCGCCTCGGCAATGGTGCGCGCCTCGCCGCCCCAACTCGCCCACAGCCAGGCCGGCGTATCGAGCCGCGGGCCGTCCAGCCCCTCCAGCGCCCCGCCGGCTGCGACCCGGCGCAGCACGGCGTTCACCAGCCCGGCGAATGGCGTCAGCCTGCGTGCCCGCGCCAGCGCCACCGCCGTCGCCACCGCCGCGTGGGCCGGCGTGTCCAGCAACAGCAGCCCGGCCGCGCCCAAGCGCAGGATGTGCCGCACCCCGTCCGGCGGCGCACGTTGCAGCAGCGGTTCCAGCACGGCATCGAGCGTGCCCATGCGCCGCAACACGCTGGCCGCCAGCCGGTGCGCGGCCGCCCGGTCCCGCGGCTCCGCGCCGGCGGCGTCGTCTAGCGCATCGTCCAACGGCCGGCGCAGGTCCAGCACGGCGCGCAGCAGGTCGAACGCGATCTCGCGGGTGGGGTCTTGATAGGGCATGGGCGGGTTCATGGCGCGGATTGGGGCGCTATGCTAGGGCGCGGCCATGGACCGCCTGTTGGACACGACCCGCCCGCGCCTGTTGCTGACGCTGTTTTGTGTCCTGTTGTGGATGCCGGGTTTCTTCACCCTTCCGCCGGGCGACCGGGATGAGAGCCGGTTCGCCCAGGCCAGCAAGCAGATGATCGAGACTGGGGACTGGGTGCGTATCCGCAACGGCGACGAGGAGCGCAACCGCAAACCCATTGGCATCCATTGGCTGCAAGCGCCCATTGCCGCCGCCGTGCGCGCGGCCGGGTTGGCGCAGGCGAACCCGATCTGGCCGTACCGCATCCCCTCGGCGCTGGGCGGGCTTGTGGCGGTCTTGGCGACGTTCGGCATCGGGGAACGGCTGTATGGACGCCGCGCCGGGATGCTGGCGGCCGGCGCGCTGGCGGCGAGCGTGGCGCTGGTGGTCGAGGTGCATATCGCCAAGACGGACGCGGCGCTGCTGGGCGCTACGACCGTGGCGATGGCCGTGTTGGCGCGGGCCTACTTGGACCCGGCCAGCGTCCGGGCCGGCACGGCGGCGGTGTTCTGGCTCGCGCTGGGCGCTGGAGTTTTGTTGAAAGGGCCGATCACGCCGATGGTAGCGGCGCTCGCGGCCGGGTCGCTGGCCGTGGCGGACCGGCGGGCAGGGTGGCTGCTGGCGTTGCGACCGGGTTGGGGCGCGCCGCTGATGCTGGCGGTGGCCACGCCGTGGTTTGTGGCGATCGGGCTGGCGACGGAGGGCCGGTTTTTCACGGACGCGGTCGGCGGCGACCTTGGCCGAAAGCTGGTGTCCGGGGACAACGCGCACTGGGGTCCGCCGGGCCTGCATCTCCTGCTGTTGCCGCTGCTGCTGTTTCCGGCCACGGCGGCGCTGCCGGGCGCGCTGGCTGCGGCTTGGCGCGGGCGGGCGGCAGCGCCGACGCGGTTCCTGTTGGCCTGGATCGTGCCGGCCTGGCTGGTGTTCGAGGCTGCGCCGACCAAGCTGCCGCACTACACGCTGCCGCTGTATCCCGCGCTGTGCCTGCTGGCCGCGGCCTGGGTGCTGGGGCCGAAGCAACCTTTGTCCCGTGTATTGGCTGGGCTTGCGGCGGTGCTGCCCTTGTTGGCCGCTGCCGTACTGGGCGTTGGCGCCGTGGCGTTGTCGGTGATGCTGGGGGCGACGCCGGCCATTCCCGCGTTGTTCGCCGCCGCCGTACTTGGCGGGTTGGCGTTTCGTGCCGTGACCGTCCGGCGCCTCGCGGCGGCATTGCTGGCCGCGCCGCTGCTGTACTGGGCCATCCTGGAAGCCGAGTTGCCGCGCCTCACGCCGCTGTGGCTCGCGCCGCGCGTGGTTGCGGCACTGCCGCCGGGCGCGCGGCTCGGCTCGGTCGGGTTCTCGGAGCCGAGCCTGATGTTCCTGGCCGGGACCGGGACGCGCTGGTTCCTGGCCGCGGAGGGCGCCCAGGCCTTGGCGGACGGCACGGTTGACACCTTGCTGGTGGGTGACCGCGACATGGCGGCATTCAGCGCCGAGGCCGCCCGCATCGGCCTCCGCCCGCGCGTGCTGGCGGAGGCGCCAGGCTTCAACGTGAGCCGGGGCCGGGCAGTGCGGCTCACGTTGTTCGCACCTTAGGCATTAGGCTGCGACGGCCAGGTACTCGCTCCCATTTGCATGCACGTACTCCGGAACGCTGAACCCGGCGCTCGGGTCCTGCCGGCTTATGGATTGGTAAGGGCCAGTGACATCGCCGCCTGCCGGCACGTTCGGATACAGGGCCACGACGCTGTGAACCGGGTCGAACAAGCCAGCTTGGGATTCGGGAACCAAAGCCGGGGCTGGGACCATGAACGCCATGCGCCCGCCCACTTGAGTGACGGCGAGGGCATCGGGCGCGTTCACCTCATCGGCGTGCATGAGGTCGAAACCGTCAGCAACCGCGTTCACCCCGGCCCCGCGTGCGCCGGTGTCTGCGACGCGCACGGCCACCGTGGCGGCGTCCCTTGATCCGGATAGGACGACAGCCTGTGGTTCGGGATCGGCGCTGGCGCAGGTTCGGGCACGAGCGGCGGAGCCAGGTCCCGGCCCTGCAAGGTGACCGTGAACTTCGGCCGCCACTGGTTCATGTCGCCCAGGCCCCAGTTCGCGGCGGCGCCATGGCCATGCGCCTCGGCGCCGTCGAGGTTGACCGAGCCTACGTCCAGCAGCCGGGCCGCCAGCGATATGCCGTAGCGCACGTTGATGGCTTCGATCTCGATGTCATGCGCGCCGGAACCCCATAGGCCGGTGTAGGTGAACTGCTGGTACGGGTCGGTCCCGCTGGCCGTCACGGTGCCGCCGCCCACGGCGTCGCCGTCCACGCGCACCACGAACTGCGCGTCGCCGAACTGCCGCGCCTGCGAAAGCCGGAGCATCAGCGTGTTCGGTCCTACTGGCGCCATGCTGGCCGCAGCCGAGGCCGCCGCGGACCAGGGAGCCGAGGTGTCGATCACCGCCGACGCAGCGACCCGGGCGTCGTTGTTGACGGCCTGGACGACCTGCTCGCTGCCGGCGACGCCGCCGACGAAGGTGACGCCGGTCACGGCGATGGCTGGGGCCACGCCGCTGCCGTTCGGGTCACCGACCACGAAGTAGGTGTAGGGATGCCAGTAGTTCTCCATCTGGCTCACCAAGGTGCTGTCGATGATGCGGATGTCGCTGTTGGCGTACGCCGGGCCTTCGCCGCCGACATGGACCAGGACGCCGTTCGCCGCCTGCGCGCCCTTGACGATCAGCGTGTCTTGAATGACCGCGTCGCCGCCGTGGCCGAGGTTCACGCTGAAGCTCGTGCCGACATCCGCGCCGTCAATGATCCGGCTGCCAGTGATGCGGGTGAACAGGGCGTGGCTGTTGACCTCGTGGCCGGAGAACGCGCCCCACACGTAGCTGTTTTCGAGCGTGAAGCTGCCGACTGCGCCCACGTTGATGTTGTGGCCGCCCTTGGCCTCGTTGCCATTATGGCCGATCTCGCTGTCATACACCGACACGCTGCCACTGAACCCGGCGGTCGCCAGGATGCTGACGTGGTTGTCGTGGAAGTAGGAGTTCACGACCGTGAGGTGCCCGCCGTCCTGCCGGATGCCTGCGCCGTTGCCGTCGTAGTTCCAGTTGCCGGTGAACTCGAGGTTGCGCACCGTCAGGTCCACCTTGGCGACCAGGCTGCCCTTGCCGTTTTCCGGCCCGCCGACCGCCACGAACCGGGCGATGCCGCCGACGCCCTCAATGATGACCCGGCGGTTAGCGACGGCGAAGTCGTCCGTGTAGGTGCCGGCGTCCACCTGCACCGTGTCGCCGTCCTGGCTCGCGACCAGCGCCTGTTGTAGGGACGTGTAGGCCTGTCCGTTGCCCACGCGCAGCACATGGCCGTTCGCACGAACCGCGCCCTCACGTCCAAAGGTCACGTAGCCCACGCTATCGGGCACCGGCGTAAAAAGCGTGGGCGGCACGGCCGGCGGGATTGGCGCGGGCGGGACCGGCATGTGGCTGGCAACGTCCAGCGTGGGCCGGGACGCCAGCACGACGTTGTCGGCGTCCGTGCCGCCGAATGCGTCCGGCGTGACGCCGAACAAGATGTTCCCAGTGACCGTCAGCGGCGCGCCGGCCGCGTTGTTCAGGCCGGTCACCGCCGCGCGGTCGTTCACGATCGTGTTGCCGATCAGGCTGAGCCGGGAACCGGGATACGGCTCGCTCTCGCCGCCGAAATGCAGGATGGCGCGATTCTCGGCGTTGGCGCCTTTTTGAATAACGTTGTTCTGCAGCAGCGCGACGCCGCCGTTCGGTAGGTCCACGCTGTAGCTCGCGTTGCCGGACCCGTCCATGATCCGGCTGCCGGTGATGGTCGTGTTCTGCGCCCGGCTTTTGATCTCATGGCCGACCACGGCGTCATGGAAGTAGCTGTCGCGGATCGTAAGCTGTTTGATATTGTTGACATACAGGTTGTGGCTCAGGCCGTTGCCGTTGCCGTTGTGGCTGAACTCCGACCGTTCGATCAGGATGGTGCCGTTCGGGTCGGACGCGCCCAGGATGCCGTTCTCGTTGTCGTAGAACAGGCAGTCCCGCACTACCAATGCGCCGCCCTCGTAGCGGATGCCTGCGCCGTTGGCGTCGTAGACCTTGGCGCCGGTGAAGCTGAAGTTCTCCAACACCAGGTCGGTCGCGACTGTCATGATCGCCTTGCCGTCGCGCGGCGCCACGGTCGCCACCAGGTTCACCATCCCGCCCACGCCGCGCAGCGTGATCTTTGCGGCGATCCGGGTGAAGTCGTTGACGTAGGTGCCGGCTTGCACCTCCACCACGTCCCCGTCCCGCGCCGCCGCAACCGCGTCCGCAATCCGCGTGAACGTACCGTTCGCCCCAACCGTCAACGTCGCCATACCTGATTGAACCCTTTACCCGCATAGCCACTGAAAACGGCCGCCTGTCGCATCACGTGCGACAGGTTCCATTTTCCGCGACAAACCTTGCGATTGGGTTAATGGGCGGGACGGCTTAGAAAAGTGGAACGGCTCAGGAAAGCGGGCGCAAAACCGTTCAGAGGAACGAGACCGGGTCCACGTCGACGTCCACCCGCGCGCTGCCCTGCACCCGGACGCGATCCAGCCACTCGCGCAGCAAAGGCTGCACCGCGACCTCCCGCCGGGCCTTCAGCAGCAGCCGCCGCCGGTGCCGCCCGCGCAGGATCGCGAGCGGCGCGGGCGCTGGGCCGAGCACCATCACGCCCTCGACGTGCGGCGCGGCTTGGCCCAGGTCCCGCGCCAGCTCGTCCGCGGCCTGGGCGGTGTCCGCGCTGACGATCAGTGCCGCCAGCCGGCCGTATGGGGGCCAGTGCCCCGGGCGGCGTCCCTCCGCCTCCGCGGTCATGAACGCGCCGAGGTCTCCGCCCACCAGCGCCTGCATCACCGGGTGCTCCGGGCTGAAGGTCTGCAACAGCACGCGGCCCGGCGCCTCGGCCCGCCCCGCCCGGCCTGCGACCTGATGCAACAACTGCACGGTCCGTTCGGCGGCGCGCAGGTCGCCACCTGCCAGGCCCAAATCCGCGTCCACCACCCCCACCAGCGTCAGGTGCGGGAAGTGCCAGCCCTTTGCCACGATCTGCGTGCCGATGATAAGGTCCACCTCGCGCCGCTCGATCAGGTGCGCGGCCTCGGCGGCGGCGTGCGGGCCGGGCATGGTGTCGCTGGCCATGACCAGGCGGCGGGCGTCCGGGAACACCAGCGTGGCTTCCTCGGTGATGCGCTCCACCCCGGGGCCGATGGGGGTCAGGCTGTGCTCCGCGCTGCAGTGCGGGCACGTCGGCGGCACGCCCTCGGTGTGCGCGCAGTGGTGGCACGTCAGCACGCGCCGCGCCCGGTGCTCCACCAGCCATGCGGTGCAGTTCGGGCACTGCATCCGGTGCCCGCACACCCGGCACAGCGTGAGCGGCGCGTAGCCGCGGCGGTTCAGGAACAGCATCGCCTGTTCGCCGCGCCCCAGGGTCTCGTGCACCGCCTCCACCAGCGCCGGAGACAGGAACCGCCCACGCTCGGGCGGCGCCAGGCGGAGGTCGATCGCCTCCACCCGCGGCAGTTGCGCGCCGCCGTGCCGGGCCAGCAGCGTCATGCGGCGATAGCGCCCGGTCTCCACGTTGGCGAGCGTCTCCAGGCTGGGCGTCGCCGATACCAGCACCGCGGGCGCGTCCGACAGGCGGGCGCGCACCACGGCCATGTCGCGGGCGTGGTACACCACGCCGTCCTCCTGTTTGAACGCGGTCTCGTGCTCCTCGTCCACCACGATGAGGCCCAGGTCCGGAAACGGCAGGAACAGCGCGGAGCGCGCACCCACCACCACCGGCGCCGCCCCGTCGGCCACGGCGCGCCAGGTGATGCGCCGGGTGCGGGACGCGAGATCGGAGTGCCACACTGCCGGCGCCACGCCGAACCGGGCGGTGAACCGGTCCAGCCATTGCGACGACAACGCGATTTCCGGCAGCAGCACCAGCGCCTGCCGCCCCGCTGCCAAACATTCGGCCACCGCCTCCAGGTACACCTCCGTCTTGCCGGACCCGGTGACGCCGTCCAGCAACGTCACGCTGAACCGGCGCGCCGCCACGGCGCCGCGCAACGCCTCGGCGGCGGAACGCTGGGCCGGGGACAGAGCAGGGCCGGGGTGCAGCGGGTCCGGATGGGTGAATGGGGCGCGGGCCGGCAGGGCCACGGGATGCAGGTAGCCGGCGTTCGCCATGCCGCGCACCACGCCTGCGCTGACCGAGGCGGCGCGGGCCAGGTCCGTGGTGCTGCGCGCGCCGCCGGCCAAAGCATCAGCAACCCGTTGCCGCGCGTCGGTCAGCCGCGCGTCCGCCGGCACCTCCCCCAACCGCCAACCCGGCTGCGGCGTATCCGGGCGGAGCGCGTTGACCCGCAACGCCATCGACAGCACCTCGCCCGGCAGCGCCAGGGTGTAGCCCGCCACCCAATCGATGAACCGGCGCAGCGCCGGCGGCAGCGGCGCGGTTTCCAGCACCGTGGTCACTGGCTTCAGCTTCGCGTCGGCCACGGTGGGACCAAACGGGCTGTCCCAGACCACGCCCACCTCCTCCCGCCGGTTGAGCGGCACCAGCACCAGGTCGCCAGGCCTTGGGTCCAGCCCCGGTGGCACCGCGTAGTCGAACGTGCCGGGAAACGGGCGCGGCAGCAGCACTGGCACCCGTTGCTGGGTTGCGGCGGCCACAGCAGGACGCGCTTGGGTTGCGAGAGCGATAGGGGGTAGGCTCAACTGGGCATTCATGCTCAAACCGCCTCGCTGTCTCCCTGAACAAGGAGTGAACATGATACGAGATCGGACGCCGCACCCCGGTTTGCAATCGCCAGCTTCGCAACGCTGCCCCGGGACGGGCCTTGCCTGACCGCCATAGCGGCCGCACTGCGCGTGGCGCTGCGGACCCCGGCACGCCCGCCGACGCGCTCCCGGACGCGGCCGCCGTGCACGCCTTCCTCCGCGCGCATCCGGGGTGGCTGGCGCAGCAGCCGGAGCTGTACGCAGTGCTGGACCCGCCGCGGCGCTGGCACGGCGAGCCGGTGGCCGATCACATGGCGGCGATGCTGGCCCGCGCCCGCGCCGATGTCGCCGCAGGAACGGCCGACCGGCGGGCGGCGGACGGGTTCTCGCAGCGCGTGCAGGGCGCAGTGCTGGCGCTGATGCGCGCGCCAGACCCGGCTTGGTGCGTCACGCACGAGTTGTCGGTGCTGCTGCAATTGGACGGCGCACGGCTGCTGGCGGAGGGGCCGCAACCTGGCGTGGGCCGTCTGCCGCATGGCGCCGTCGCAACCCTGCTGGGCCGTCGGCTGAGCCTGGTGCGGGACGCCGTGCTCGACCCGGCACTGCACGGAGAGGCCGCCGCGCTAGCCCGGCGCGAGGCACTGGTGCGCGTGGCGCTGCCGGGCCGCGCCGGGTTGCTGGTGCTCGCCTGCCGGGATGGCCAAGCGCTGGCCGGCGCCAGCAACGCCACCCTCGGCTTCCTGGCGCACGCCGTAGCGGCGGCGTTCGAGGCGCGTTAGCCCGCCTCGTTGCCGCAGCGGGTCAGTCCGGGGTCTGTGCGGCCGTGCGCTCGGCAGTCTCAGCGATGCGGCCTGGTATGTCGGTCTCGGTGGTCCCATGGCTCTCCACGGGCGCATCCGCCGGCAATACCTTCTCAGACGCGTTCACGGCGTCCCCGGCTGCCGGGTCCCGGTCGGCGGCACGCTCCATGGACTCGGCTTCGGGTCCAACCTCGCCATAGGCGGGGATCACATCAGGCTTGTCGCTCATCGAAGCTGCTCCGTTCTGTTAGTGAGGTGAAACGCCCTGGAGCGGCATGGGTTCGGCTGGTCCGTGCAGAGCGAGCCGTAAGCTCCGCCCAACTTCAGTCAGCGCCCCTTGGTCATCCTTCTTCAGAGCGCTTTGACTGTCTCAGGATCGTGCATCACTTGCTTGGAAGGCAGTAGCTTCGCAATTTTTGCTCGGGGCTGAAAGCCTCGCGTTACGCCGACACTTTTCACTTGCGCGAGATTAAACAAACCCCATTTGCTATTGTAGGTTGAGTTCGGCCGTTGTGGTCGCTGACTGAAGTTCCAAGCGTGTCAGCGGGGAGAACGGCAACGTACAATCTCTACGGCCAAGACAGCCTGTCCGGCGACGCCGACGCGGTCTGTGCCCAAGAGCCAATCCATCTCCTGGAGACGATACAGCCGCACGGCGCGTTCCTGGCGATCGATCCCCTGCGCGACTGGACCGTCGTTGCCGCCAGCAGGAATGCGGCGGCGATGCTGGCGCATCCCCCCCCTGCCAAGGGAATGTTCGGACTTCGCATCGGCAATGTCCTGGGCGCTGCGTTCGAGGAGGCCGTGCGGGGCCGCTTCCAGCGCCAAGAGCTCCGGGGCGGGAAGCCTTGGCAGACAACCCTTGAACTGGCTGGGCAGCCTTCATCGTTCGATGTCGCCGTCTATGGGCAGGCCGGCCTGGTCCATATTGAGCTGGAACCAGCTGGCGTGCAGGGCGAGATCGAGTTGCCGGACGTGATTCGCCAACTGCACGATATCACCGATGCCCTGCGGGAAACCGGGAGCAACCTCGACGAGCTGGCGCGGGTCACGGCCATCGGCGTCCGCCTGCTCACAGGATACGAAAGGGTCGTGGTTTACCGGTTCGATACCGAGTGGAATGGGCAAGCCATCTTCGAGGACAAGACTGCGGACTGGGATGACTCCCTGGCGGGGTTGCGTTTTCCCGCCTTCAACATCCCTGCCCAGGCACGCGAGTTGTACCGTCACAGCGCGATGCGCTGGGCATCGGACCGCGACGCCGTTCCGGTGCCCGTCGAGATCGACCCGGCTTGGGCCGGTGACGGATCGACGCCTCGCGTCATAGACCTGTCGTTTTCTCGTCTTCGCAGCCTGTCCCCGGGGCACCTGCAAATCCATCGCAACCTGGGCATCAAGGGCTCCATGTCGCTGTCGATCCTGCAAAAGGAACGGCTGTGGGGCCTTGTTGTGTTCCATCACCGCCAGGCGCATCACCTGTTTCCAAGCCAACGGGCGGCGTTGGGAGTGCTGGTCAACGCGTTCGCGCTGCGGGTCAGCGCAGCCGAGCGCGTCGATACGGAACAAGTCCGTCAAGGTGACTTGGCCCGTCTGTCCGCATTGCTGGCCTCCATGGCGCAGGCGGATAGGGTCACTGCCGCATTGACCACGGGCGACGTCACCATCGGCAGCCTTTTTACATCAACCGGCGCCGCCGTGCTCTACGAAGGCCAGGTCTTGCTGCTGGGAGTGACCCCACCCGAGGCCGACGTGCGGGACCTCGCCACTTGGCTGCGGGCGTCCGGTGACGGCAGCACGCTGTATCAAGCCAGTAACGTCGCTGCGGCATTCGTGCCGTGGGCGCGGCACAGCGCAATCGCCAGCGGGTTGCTCGCGGTGTTCCTGTCCGCTGACAGGTCCGATATGCTGCTGTGGTTCCGTCCTGAGGACGCCCAACTGGTGAGTTGGGGCGACAGCGCACCCAAGGGCTTGCCCAACGCTGGCGCTGCCGTGCCCAACCCCCCTTTCGAACGCTGGGTTGAAATGCGGCACGGCTTTGCGAAGCCGTGGAATGAGTGGGAGCTGGAGATGGCCGAGACGCTCCGGCACGGCATCACCGAGGTCATCGTCCGCAGCCTGCGCCGGATCGCCGATCTGCACGACCGGCTGCGCCAGAGCCAAAAGATGGAGGCTGTCGGGCAGTTGACGGGTGGAATCGCTCACGATTTCAATAATTTGCTAGCTGGCATCATCGGCAGCCTGGAGCTGATGCAGGTTCGTGCCGCTCAGGGCCGGCTTGGCGACCTGGACCGCTACCTCGGCACCGCCATGACGTCCGCCAACCGGGCGGCGTCGCTGATCCAGCGCCTGCTGGCCTTCTCGCGGCAGCAGACGCTCGATCCCAAAAGCGTCAACGTCAACCGGCTGGCGGCGTCGATGGCCGACCTGATCCGTCGCACCATCGGCCCTGCGATCCAGCTCGAGACGGTGGTGTCGGACGGCCTCTGGACGACTCTGTGCGATGCGAACCAGCTTGAGAGCGCATTGCTCAACCTGGCGATCAACGCACGGGACGCGATGCCCGAGGGCGGGCGGCTTACGATCGAGGCGGCCAACGTGCGCCTAGACGATGCATGCGCCAGCCGGCACGAGGTGGCGCCGGGCCAGTATGTCGTGCTCTCGGTCACCGACACGGGGACGGGCATGACGCCCGACGTGGTGGCCCGCGTGTTCGACCCGTTTTTCACCACAAAGCCGATCGGCCAAGGCACCGGCCTGGGGCTCTCCATGGTCTATGGCTTCGCCAAGCAGTCGAACGGGTACACCGGCGTTTACAGTGAGCCGGGACTGGGAACCACGGTGCGCGTTTACCTACCCCGCCACCTTGAAGCGGGCCAGGTGGATGCGGAGCAGCCTGGTCCGTTGCCGGACAACGCCGCCCAGGCTGGCGAGGCGGTGTTGGTGGTGGACGACGAACCAGCGGTGCGAATGCTGGTCAGCGAGGTGCTGCGGGGCCTGGGCTATGGCGTGACGGAGGCCGCCAGTGGGGCGGAGGGCCTGCGCGTGCTGCAATCCACGCAGCGGATCGACTTGCTGGTCAGCGATATCGGGTTGCCGGGTGGGTTGAACGGGCGGCAGCTTGCCGACGCGGCAAGGGCGCACCGGCCTCAGTTGAAGGTGCTGTTCATCACCGGTTACGCCGAGAATGCCGCGCTCGGCAACGGCGTGCTGGCGCCGGACATGCAGGTGCTGACGAAGCCGTTCGCCATGGCCAACTTAGCGTCCAAGGTGCGGGCGATGATTTGAACGCCGCCGCCGGGCAGGACGCTCCAGTGCTCACGTACTTGCGTGCCGCGACGCAGCCGGCGCACGACAGGCTCCAAGGACTGCTGGGGTTGTTGGACCATCGGCTCGAACGGGACGCCTACCAGTATGTGCTGGAGCGGTTCTACGGCTTTTGGCGCGACTGGCAGCCGCATGTGGCGGCCCTGTCGCAGGACCAGGCGTTCCTTGGACCTCGCCAGCGCATGCACTTGCTGGAGGCCGATTTAGCGGCGCTCGGCTTGCCGGCGCACGCGGTCGAAGCGCTGCCGCGCTGCCCGGTCCCGGCGCTTTGCGACGCCGTCGAGGCATTGGGGTCACTTTATGTCATGGAGGGCTCGACGCTGGGCGGGCGGATCATGCAGCGGAACGTGGAGCGCTGCCTGGGGTTCGATGCCCGGTCCGGCTGCGCATACTTCGCGGGGTACGGCGCTGGCACCGGCCTGATGTGGCGGTCGTTCCTGGCGCGGTTGAACGAGCAGCCGATGACGGACGCAAGGCGGATCGCGAATGGCGCCTCAGCGACGTTCGAGCGGCTGGCATGGTGGCTGAACCAGGGCTGAGCGCGGGTAGGCAGGGGCGTCCCGCGCTGGCCCGGCGATGCAAACTTGACCCGGAAGCCTCGACCTGCCTGGCTTCGTGGCGCATTGATCTGCGGCGCCGTCCATGGTCCAGAACTGTCCAGCCTAAGGAGACCAACCATGCCATTTCTCCGCCGCGAACTGCTCGGGGCCAGCGCCGCCGTACTGGCCGCTGGCGCCGTGCGAGCGCAGCCCACGCCGAAAACCGCTATCTCCGTCCGGGTGGACCGCGATTTCGAGGTGCTCGACCCGGCGTTCCGCAGCGGGCTGCAGGACGGCAACATCGTCCGCGCGGTCACGCAACGGCTGATTACCGTGGCGCCGGGCACGGGCGAGCTGACGCTGGACGCAGCCGCCGAGGTGACGCAAACCAGCCCGACGGTGGTCGAATTCCGGCTGAAGCCCGGCCAGATGTTCTCCGACGGCTTTGGCGAGGTGACGGCGGACGACGTGAAGTTCTCCTATGAGCGCTTCATCGTGCCAGTAGCGGGCAAAGAAAGTCCTTACAAAGCGGAGTGGGCCAACCTGAAGTCGGTCGAGGTCACGGACAAGCTGTCCGGCCGCATCGTGCTGGATCGGCCGCGCGCCGGGCTGTTCGTGATCGCGCTCGGCGACGTAGCGGGCAGCATCCTGTGCCGCCGCGCGGTGGATGCCCGCGGGGTGGAGCACAACCAACGGCCGGTCGGCTCCGGTCCGCTGATGGTGGCGTCGTTCGAAAAGCAGCGGCAGGTCGTGCTGAAGCGCAACCCGGCCTACGCGGGAACGCGCTCAGGCTTCGAGGAGGTCGCGGTCCGCTACGTGCCGGACCCGCGCACGACCGAGCTCGGTCTGCGCTCCGGGGACCTCGACTTCGCGTCGCTGCCGCCGCAAGTGGCGGAGCCGCTGCGCAGCGCGGCCGGGCTTACGGTCCAGCAGCAGCCCGGCATCGCCAACGTGTGGCTGGGCATGAACGTGGAGAAGCCGCCGTTCAACGACGTGCGGGTGCGCCGCGCGATCCGGTTGGCGCTTGACATCGATCAGATGCTGCTGGCGGGCTACAACGGCCGCGCGCCGCGGGCCAATGCGCTGGTCATGCCGCAGGTAACGGGATACTGGCGTGATGCGCCGGCGCCGAAGCGGGACGTGGCGCAGGCCAAGCGGCTGATGGCGGAGGCCGGGCACGCGGCCGGGTTCAAGGCGCGGATCACGGTGCAAAACCAGCCAGTTTACCAGACGATGGCGTTGGTGGCGCAGGCGCTGCTGCGGGACATCGGCGTGACGCTCGAGGTGGACGCCCAGGATGCCGGCAGCTTTTTCTCCGCCGGCAAGGGGGAGGGCGGCAAGGCGCTCGATTTGTTCATCATCCGCTTCAACGGCAAGCTCGACCCGAACTTCCTGGCGCAATGGTTCACCACGCCGCAGATCGGGGTGTGGAACTGGCAGCGCTGGGCCAATGCAGAGTTCGACGCGCTGCTGGACCAAGGCTCGGCCGAGCTGGATGACACCAAGCGCGCCGCGCTGTTCGTGCGGGCGCAGCAGCTCATGGAAGAAAGCGCCGCGTTCGTGTGGCTGACGTATGACGTGAGCGTGTTCGTGCACCGGAGCTGGCTCAAGCCTGCGTTGCTGCCGAGCGGCATCGACTGGGCGCTCGACCGGTTTGCGCCCGCTTAAAGCGGCCCGTTTCGTCGCCGGGCGGCTGCTGACCGCGGTCCTGGTCGTGTTCGGCGCGATGAGCCTGCTGTTCCTGCTGACGGTGCTCGTGCCGGGCGACCCGGCGTCGGCGCTGCTGGGACCGCAGGCCAGCCCCGAGTACGCGCGGCAGTTCATCGCCGAGATGGGTTTGGACCAACCGGTCCACGTCCGGCTGTGGCGGTTTTTCGCGCACCTCGCCACCGGGGACCTCGGAACTGACGTGCTGTCCGGGCGCAAGGTCGCTTCCATCGTAGGGGCGGTGCTGCCCTACACGGTCGTGCTGACGTTCACCGCCGTGGGGCTGGCGGTGCTGCTGGGCGTGCCGCTTGGCTGCTACGCCGCGGTCCGGCCAGGCTCGGTTGCGGACCATCTGCTGGCCGGCGTGTCGGTCGCGTTCATCGCCATCCCGAGCTTCGTGGTCGCGATCCTCCTGCTGCTGGTGTTCTCGGTCTGGCTCGACTGGCTGCCGGTGCTGGGGACCGGCCGGGCCGACAGCCTGGCGGACCAGGCGCGGCGGCTGGTGCTGCCGACGGTGGCGTTGTCGGTCGGCTGGATCGGCTTCATCGCGCGGCTGGTGCGCACCTCGATGCTGGAGGTGCTGAATGAGCCGTATATCCGCACCTCGCGCGCCCACGGCCTGCCGTCGCGGCTCATTGTTTACAAGTACGCCCTAAAGAACGCCTGCATCCCGCCGCTGGCTATCCTCGGCCTCGGCATTGGCCGGCTGTTGGGCGGCGCGGTCTTGGTCGAGATCGTGTTCTCCCGCCCGGGCCTGGGACGGCTGGTGCTGGACGCCATCAACGCGCGCAACTACCCGGTGCTGCAGGGCGCCGTGCTGGTCGTGGTCGTGCTGTTCGTGGCGACAAACTTGCTGGTGGACCTGTTGTACTCCGCGATAGACCCGCGCATCCGGCGGCCGGGGTGAGCACGGTGCTGCGCCGGCTGGTGGGCACGCCAGCCGGGTTGGCGGGCGCGGCAATCGTGGCAGGCATCCTGTTCGCGGCGGTGTTCGCGCCCCTAGTGTCGCCGTACGACCCGGACGCGCTCGACGTCCTGGCCCGCTTCGCCCCGCTCTCGGTGGCGCACCCGCTGGGCACGGACCACCTGGGCCGGGACCTGCTGAGCCGGCTGCTGCATGGCGCAACAGTCGCCATGTCGGTGTCGGTGTCCGCTATCGTGCTGGCGCTGGTGGCAGGAACGTTGCTGGGCGTGCTTGCCGCCTATGCCTCGGCAGGGTGGGAGCGGCTGGTGCTGGTGCTGTTCGACATCGTGAGCTCGTTTCCTGCGCTCGTGCTGGCGCTGGCGATCATCGCGGTGTTCGGGCCGGGCAACGGACGCCTAGTGTTCATCGTGGCGCTGACCCTGGTGCCGCAGTTCGGCCGGGTGGCGCGGGCGCAGGTGCTGAGCTTGCGCGCAGCGCCGTTCTTGGAGGCCGAGCGCATCCTCGGTGCCGGCCCGTGGCGCATCGTCGGCCGCCATCTGTTGCCGAACATCGCCGGGCCGTTGATCGTGTTGGCGAGCATGGAAATCCCGGTGGTCATCACGGTTGAGGCCGGGCTGTCGTTCATCGGCTTGGGCGTGCGCCCGCCGCTCGCGAGCTGGGGGACGCTGATCTACGACGGCTACTCCTACCTGTCGGACAGCACGCTGCCGGTCCTGGTGTCCTCCCTCGCCTTGGCGGCGGCGACGCTCGGGTTCACGCTGTTCGGCGAGGCGTTGCGCGACGCGGTGGACCCGCGGGCCGGGCCACGATGACGGCGCTGGTGCAGGTGCGCGGCCTGCATGTTGATGCACGCACGCCGCGCGGCACGGCGCATATCCTGCGCGGCGTGGACCTCGACATCGGGCGTGGGCGCATCCTGGGCCTGGTGGGCGAGAGCGGGTCCGGCAAAAGCACCTTGGCGCTCGCGCTGCTCCGCCTGCTGCCCGGCAACATCGTGCGCCTGGACGGCAGCATGGTGATGGACGGCACCGACCTTGTCCGCCTGACCGAGACCGAGATGGGCGCATGGCGCGGCCAGCGGATCGCGATGATCTTCCAAGACCCGGCCACCGCGCTCAACCCGCTGTTCACCATTGGCACGCACCTTGTGGACGTGCTGCGCCGCCGGGTCCCGGACCTCGGCCGGCGGGAGGCGCGCACGCAGGCGCAGGCGGCGCTGCGCCGGGTGGAGATCGCCGACCCGGACCGGCGGCTGGACGCCTACCCGCACGAGCTGTCGGGCGGGATGCGGCAGCGGGTCGTGATCGCCATGGCCCTGTTGGCGCAGCCGGACTTGTTGCTGGCAGACGAGCCCACCACGGCGCTGGACGCCACGGTCGAGGCCGGGATCATGGCGCTGTTGGACGGCCTGCGCACCGAGCTGGCCGGGGCGGTGCTGTTCATCTCGCACCAGCTCGGCCTGGTGGCGCAGCTCTGTGACGACCTCGCGGTGATGTACGGCGGAGTGGTGGTGGAGGCAGGTCCGGTGGCGGCGGTGTGCGCAAGCCCGAAGCACCCCTACACCGCCGCGCTGCTGGCGTGCGAGCTGGACGGGGAGCCGGCGTCCGGCCCGCTGGTGTCCATCCCCGGCGACGTGCCGGACCCCGTGCTGGTTCCGGCCGGCTGCATCTTCGCGCCGCGCTGTCCCCACGCGGAGCACCGCTGCCGCGTGGAGCCGCAGGCGCTGCGAGAGCTTGCGCCGGACTGGCGGGCGGCGTGCTGGAAGGCGGCATGACGGCGTTCGCCACGCTCAATGACGTGGGGCTGGTGTTCCCGGGCAAGGTGCGCGCGCTGGACGGCGTCACGCTCGCGCTGCCGGCCGGCGCAGTGACGGGCCTGGTGGGCGAGAGCGGGTCTGGCAAAACGACGTTGTGCCGCGTGCTGATGGGCCTGCTGCCGCCTACCTCCGGGCAGGTGGCGGTGGGCGGCGAGAGCCTGGTCGCGCTCCTGGCCCGCGATCCGCGCGGCTACCGCCGGCGGGCGCAGATGCTGTTGCAGGACGCGGTAGGTTCCCTGTCGCCGCGAATGTCGATCCGCCGGTTGCTGGCGGAGCCGGTGGCGATCCATGGCATGAACCGTGCTGAAAGCTGGGCGCGCACGCTGGAGCTGCTGCGCCGCATGGGCCTGTCCGAGAGCGTGCTGGACAAGTACCCGCACCAAATCTCCGGCGGCCAGGCGCGCCGGGTTGCGGTGGCGCGGGCGCTGGTGCTGTCGCCGGAGCTGCTGGTGGCGGACGAGCCGACGGCCGGGCTGGATTTGTCGGTGCAGGGCGACCTGCTGAACCTGCTGCTGGATTTGCAGCGGGAGATGCGGCTGACCTATTTGGTGTCGAGCCATAACCTTAACGTGATCCGCCGCATCACGTCCGGCACCGTGGTGATGTACCTCGGGCAGATTGTGGAGGCCGGGCCGACCCCGTTGCTGTTTGAGGCGCCCGCGCACCCCTACACGGCAGCGCTGCTATCCACCAACCCCGCGCTCGACCCGGCGCGCCGCCGCACCCGCATCACGTTGCGCGGCGAAATCCCGAGCGTGGTCAATCCGCCCTCTGGCTGCCGGTTCCACACCCGCTGCCCACAGGCGCAACCGCGATGCAGCGGGGAAATGCCGCTGCTGCGGCCCGTGGCGGGGCGAGACGTACGGTGCCACTTCCCGCTGGCAGCCTGATCGTCTGTCACCCCCGCGGCGCGGCGGCCCGTTGCAGGCGGTCGTTGATCGCCAGGCCCAGGCCGGCCGACGGCATCGGCATCGCGGCGATCCCGGCCAGTCCCAGCCGCGCGCCCTCCGCATCCAGCCAGCGCAGTCCCGCGAACAGGTGCGCCGCTGCCTCCAACACGTCGCCTGACGCGCTCAGTTGGAACATGGCGCCCGCGCCATCCGGCGGCGGTCCGAACGCCAGCAGCGCCTCGTTCGCCTCCGCTGTGACGGCATCAAGGCGCAACGGCAGGCGCGGGGCGTAGTGCGACACCATCAGCCCCGGCGAGCGCAGTGTTCGTGGCGCTTCCGCCATGCTGGGCGTGATGCCGCGTCCGACCGGGCCAATCAGCGCCTCGATATCCTCCAGCGGCACTCCGCCGGGCCGCAGCAGGAACGGGCGGCCGGCGGCGAGGTCCAGCACCGTGCTCTCCAGCCCCACCGTGCATGGCCCGCTGTCCAACACCGCGGCGATCCGTCCGTCCAGCTCCGCCAGCACGTGCGCGGCGGTGGTGGGGGAGACCTGGCCGGAACGGTTGGCGGACGGCGCCGCGACCGGGCGCTGCACGGCGCGCAATAACGCCTGTGCCGCCGGGTGCGCCGGCACGCGGACCGCCAGCGTGTCCAGCCCGGCGCCGGCCAGCAACGCCACGGGGCAGGTGTTCGCCCGCGGCAGCACCAGCGTCAGCGGACCCGGCCAAAACGCCGCCGCGAGCGCCACCGCCACGTCAGACGCCACGACATGCTGGAACGCCGCCCCGGCCTCGGGGTAATGGCAGATCAACGGGTTGAAGTGCGGCCGGCCCTTGGCGTCGAACACGCTGGCCACCGCCGCGCCGCTGGTGGCGTCTGCGCCAAGGCCGTAAACCGTCTCCGTCCCGAACGCAACCAGCGCCCCGGCGCGGATCAGGTGGGCGGCACGGTCAACGCCGCTGCCGTCGCCGACAAGCCGCTCGGTCACGGGCGTCCCGTGCAGACAAACCCAGGGTTCTCCCAACCCGGCTTGCCGTAGCCGAGCGGAGCGCCGTCCATCCGCCGAAGCTGCCCGCCAGCAGCTTCCAAAACCGCGTGCGGCGCGACGGTGTCCCACTCCATGGTGCGGCCGAACCGGGGATACAGGTCCGCTACCCCCTCCGCTACGCGCACAATCTTAAGCGCGGAGCCGATGTGCGTGACGTCGGCAATGATCCGGCCGGTCAGAAACCCTTGCAGCCGCGGGTCCGCCGCATAGCTGCGGCTCGCCAGCACATGCAGGCCGTCCGCCGGCGGCACCCGGGCGCGGATCGCCTGCTCCCCCGCCGTGGTGCGCTTCCAAGCGCGGGTCCCGGCCGGAGTCGCGCCGATCACGCCGCCGAACAGCTCGCCATACGCCGGCACGCCCACGGCGCCCAGCACTGCGCGCCCGTCCCGCACCAGGCCGATGTTGACGGTGAACTCGTCCCGCCCGGCCGCGAACTCCCGCGTGCCGTCCAGCGGGTCCACCAGCCAGTAGGTGTGATGGTCATCCGGCGTGTGCCCGGCCGCCATTTCCTCCTCGGCAATCACCGGGATGCCCGGCGTCGCGGCGCGCAGGCCCTCGACAATCAGCGCCTCCGCCGCGTGGTCCGCCTCGGTCACCGGGCTGCGGTCCAGTTTGTGTTGGGTCTCGAAGCCGCGCGCCCGCACTGCGAGGATCACGGCGCCGGCGCGGCGGGCAAGGTCGGCGGCAAGGCTCAGCAACGCGGTGTCATCCATCGGCTAATGGAACCACAGCGCTGCCCTCTGGCATAGCGGCCCGGCGCTGTTAAAGTCCGCGCCTGCCCATTCCGGAGACCCCATGATCGACAGCCAGTTCGCCTCTGCCACCCTGCCCACCTCGGGCGCCCTCGCGCTGCTGGTCCAGGAGGGGGCGGAACCATCTGGGTTGTGGGCGGCTGCCGACGCGGCGTGCGGGGGCGCCGTGGTGCGCGCCGCCGCGGCCGGGTCGTTCACCGGCAAAAAAGGGCAGACCTGCGTGGTGCTGGGCTCCAGCGAGGCATTGACCCGCGTGGTGCTGATTGGCTTGGGCAAGGCATCCGACCACACCCTGCGCGGCATGGAGGAGGCGGGCGGCCACGCGGCGGTGGCGCTGGCGCGGGAAACACAGGCGGCGCTCGCGGTGGACGGCATGCCCGCGAGCCATGCCGCGCACGCCGCGTTGGGCGCACGCCTGCGCTCCTACCGGTTCGACCGCTACCGCACGAAGGAAAAGGAGGACGACAAGCCGAAGCTCACGACGTTGCAGGTGCTGACGGACGACGTGGACGCGGCGAACCAGGCTTGGGCGCCGCTCGCGGCCATCGCGCACGGCACGGTGCTGTCGCGCGACCTTATTAGCGAGCCGCCGAACGTGTTGACCCCAACCGAGATGGCGGAACGCTGCCGGCCATTGTCGGAGCAGGGTGTCGAGGTCGAGGTGCTCGGCCCCACGGAGCTGAACCAGCTCGGCTTCGGCGCCATCCTCGGCGTGGCGCAGGGCAGCGCGCAGGAGCCGCGCGTGGTGGTCATGCAGTGGCGCGGCGGCAGGGACGGAGCGCCGGTGTGCTTCGTCGGCAAGGGCGTCACCTTCGACACCGGCGGCATCAGCATCAAGCCGGCGGCTGGCATGGAGGACATGAAATGGGACATGGCCGGCGCAGGCGCGGTGGTCGGCCTGATGGCGGCGCTCGCGGGACGCAAGGCGCGGGTGAACGCCGTGGGCGTGGTGGGCCTGGTGGAAAACATGCCGAGCGGCGCCGCCATGCGCCCCGGCGACGTGATCCGCAGCCTGTCCGGCCAAACCATCGAAGTGCAGAACACTGACGCCGAGGGCCGGCTGGTGCTGGCGGACCTGCTCTGGTACGCGCACGACCGGTTCTCGCCACGCTGGACGGTGAACATGGCGACCTTGACCGGCGCGATCATCGTGGCGTTAGGGCACGAGCACGCCGGCATGTTCTGCAACGACGAGGAGCTGGCGGCCCGCCTGTCCACAGCCGGGGAAGCGACCGGCGAGCGCGTGTGGCGCATGCCGCTCGGCGAGGCGTATGACAAGCTGATCCGCTCGGACATCGCCGACATGAAGAACATCGGCGGCCGGCCCGGCGGCGCAATCATCGGCGCGCAGTTCGTGCAACGCTTCGTGCGCGGCCCGTGGGCGCACCTGGACATCGCCGGCACCGCCTGGGCCACCAAGGACGGCCCGACCACGCCCAAAGGCGCCACAGCCTATGGCATCCGGCTGCTCGACCGCTTGGTGGCCGACCACTACGAGGCATGACCGAGGTCAGCTTCGTCCGGCGCAGCAAGGCCAGGATTCGTGCGGTCCCGGTCGCGGAGGGCGCTGCTTCGCCGCGGCCGGCCCGCGCCGCGGTCGCCGGGTTCACGGGCACGGCCGGTCAGGTCGCGGACCTAGTTGGCCGTAAGCGCCGGCTGCTGTTGCTCGGCACCGGCGCCGCGGCGGACTTCGAGGCCGCTGGCGCGCTGGCCGTCGCCCGGCTGCCGTTGGCCGAGCACATCGCGCTCGATGCACGCGGCCTGGACCACGCCGCCGCCGGCCGGTTTGCCATGGGCGCTGCATTGCGGGCCTGGCAGTTCAGCCGCCTGCGCACCCGGCCCGACCCGGACCGGCGTCGGCTGGCGCGCCTGGATGTGCTGGTGGACGATCCGGCCGCCGCAACGCTGGCCTGGGCGCCGGCGCGCGCCGCGCTGCAAGGCGCATTGTTCGCCCGGGACTTGGTGGCCGAGCCCTCCAACATCCTGACCCCCGCCGGCTTCGCCGCCCGGCTGGCCCGGCTGGAGCGCGAAGGCGTGCAGGTCGAGGTCCTTGGCATCGAGCAGTTGCGGTCGGAAGGGCTTGGCGCGTTGCTGGCCGTGGCCAGCGCGTCCATCAACCCGCCCTGCCTCACGATCCTGCGCTGGCGCGGCGCCACGTCCGCCGCCCCGGTCGCGTTCGTGGGCAAGGGCATCACCTTCGACACCGGGGGCGTCTGCATCAAGCCCGGCGCCGGCATGTGGGACATGCGGGCCGACATGGCGGGCGCTGCCGCCTGCGCCGGGGCGATGCTGGCGTTGGCGCTGCGCCGCTCCCCCACGCCCGCCGTGGCCGTGCTGCCGTTGGCGGAGAACGCGTTCGGCGCCAGCAGCTATCGGCCCGGCGACGTGCTGCGCACCTATGGCGGCACGACGGTCGAAGTGGTGGACACCGACGCGGAGGGCCGGCTCGTGCTGGCGGACGCGCTGGCGTGGACCGTCGCCAACCTGCATCCCTGCGCCATCGTGGACCTGGCGACGCTGACCGGCGCCGTCATCGTGGCTTTGGGGCACGAGCGGGCCGGGCTGTTCGGCAACGACGATGGGCTGGCGGCGACGCTGTTGGCGAGCGGCGCTGCGGTGGGCGAGGGACTGTGGCGCCTGCCCATCGCGGACGGGCACCGGGAGGTTTTGAAGTCCGACATCGCCGACCTGCGCCAGTGCAGCGCCGGCCCACGCCAGCCGGACGCCAGCCACGCCGCCGCGTTCCTGGCGTCGTTCGTGGGCGACACGCCATGGGCGCACCTGGACATCGCCGGGATGGAGCAGCGGGAGCGCGGCGACGACCGCGTGGCCCCCGGCGCGACCGGGTTCGGCGTGCGGCTGCTGGACCGCTGGGTGGCAGACCGCTTCGAGTGACGGAGGTCGGTTTCTACCACCTGACCCGTACCGGGCCGGAGGCGGCGTTGCCGGCGCTGCTGGGGCGCACGCTGGCGGCTAGAGCGCGGGCCGTGGTGCGGGTTGCTAGCCCCGAGCGCGTCGCGGCACTTGATGCGGCGCTATGGGCCAGCACGGACCCCGATTGGCTGCCGCACGGCACGGCGCGCACGGGTCATGCGGCATTGCAGCCGATCTGGATCACCGATGTGGAGGAGTGCCCGAACGGCGCGGGCTTCCTGTTTTTGTTGGACGGGACGGAGCCGGCGGACCTCGGCGCGTGGGTCCGCGTGTTCGACCTGTTCGACGGCGAGGACAGCGCCGCGGTCGCGTCCGCGCGCCTGCGCTGGGCGGCGGCGAAGGCGGCCGGCCATGCGCTGACGTACTGGCAGCAGAACGAGCGGGGGTGGACCCGGCGCTAGTGGTCCGGGTCACCAACCAGTGCCGGGCTGGAACACGGTGCACCAGCCGTGGCCGGTTGCCTCGCACACCGCTGGCAACATGCGCTCCAGAGCATGCAGCACGGTGCCGTCGTAGGGCACCGGCTCGGCCGGGAAATCCGCCGGGCCGAGCTTTAATGCCCAGAGCGGCTCCAACGCGGCCGGGCGCGCCCAGAACATGGTGCCGAGCGGAAAAATCGGCGCGGCCGGCAGCACCGGCGCCGGGTGCATCCGAGCCGCGAGCGCCTGGGCCACGGACAGGTTCTTGGTCCAGCCCACGCAGTGCCGGTCCTCGGCGAACAGCAGGCCAAGCTGGGCATCGGCCGCGAACGGCGCCAGCACGGCATCGACGCCGCCGGCGTTCCGCCCGAGGCCAAGCAAGTTCGTCAGCAGGTACTCGCGCCAGCGGTCCCCTAAGCCGCCGCCTACCTCAAGGCTGCGCTTGCCGTGCAGGTGGCCGACCACGTCATACTCACCAGCGCGCAGGTGCCGTCCGGCATCGGACAGGAACGGGCCGATATCCCGCCCTCGGTTGGACACGACCAGGACGCATACCGAGCCGCGGTGGGCGCGGAAGGCGTACTCGACCTCAATCCGCTTGGCGTCCGACGTGGTGGTCACCACCAGGTCCGCGCCGCACCCAGCAGCCGCCAAGTCCCGGGCGAACAGCGGCGCAAGGTCTGCGTAGTACAAATGCAGATGCAGGCCGACCCGCCCTTGGAATGGCTGCACCGGGCCGCGTCCCAGGATGACGCAGTGGTGGGTAGGCGCGGGCAACGCGCCATCCGGTCCGGGCAGCAGCGCCGGGCCGTGCCGCGTGCCGCGTGCCGCAGCCTCGTTGAAGCCGGGCCGCGGGCTTGAGCAAAGTAGCCCCTTCTGGCCACGGGCGACGTACTCCCGGATAGCGTGGCGAACTGCGTAGCGCTCGGTTCGCACGGCCACGCCATCGTGGAACGCAGCATCGAACGTGCCGGATGCCTCGATGCGCGAAACCAACTCCATCGCTTCTTGCCGGGCAGTGCGCGCCTGGTCGAGCTGGTCCAACAAGACATCGACGTAACCTTCGAAGCGGAGGTGCCGTTCGGCAAACGCGACGTTGCTGAGGGCGCGCTTCGTTTCGGCCGGGCGGCATAGCCGAACCAGCGCCTGTGCCGCCGCGCGCACGTCGCAGAATGGTACGGCAGCGCCTACCGCGCACGCGTCTTGGCTGCTGGCGCGAGTGGGCGCGGTGGGCTGGTCACGCATGATTTCCGCCACGCCGGTCGCGCGGTCGAAGCACACGACGGCTTTGCCCGCCTGAATGGCCTCTAGCACCACGTTCGGAAACGGGTCTAGCCGCGCCGGAAGGTAGAACACGTCTGCGACGGCGAACGCGGCTGCAAGGCTGCTCTGGTTCGGCAGGAACAGCACCGTTTCCTCAAGGTCCAGCCGCCGGATCATGTCCGCCACCCACACCGAGTAGCCGAGGTCCTCGGTAGGATGGTATCCTGCGCCGACCCAGAGGAAACGCACGTCGTGTCCCGCCAGGCTGCGGAACTCGGCGGCGGTCTGCACAAAAAGGTCCACGCCCTTGCGGATCTGCGCAAATCCCGCGCTCAGCACCACCTTCGTTTGCCCCGGCGTCACGCGGAGGAACGACAGCAGGTCTGCCCGGCTCAAGTCCGTCGTGCCTGCGTCCTGCGGCCGATGCGGCAGATAGCCCTGCGACCGAACCATCACATTGTTGGCCGGTCCGCCCCGGGTATTCAGCACTTCCCCTTGCAGGCTGTCCCGGATCAGCTTTGCGGGCACCACGACACGGTCCGCGCTTTCCACCACCGATGACATCTTGCCGAGCGGCACCGTGTACTCCGCAAACTCGTGTATCAGCGCCACTGATGGCAAGCCCGCGTGCAGCGCCCCATGAGCAAACTCGCTGGTCTCGACTGAGTTGAGCAACACGGCCTCTAGCCGGTGCGTGGCGCGCAGCTCCTGCAACAGATACTCAGCATCGAGCGCCGAAAGTGCGCAAGTGACAACAAGGCAGCTATGCCGCACGAAATCAGCCGCTACGGCGCCGCCACGGCCAAGATGAAAAATGATGTTGTGCGTGTCTGCAAGCCGTCCTCCCAGGTTCAGCGCCACAAACGGCGCGCCCGTGCGGGACGCTTCATGGCTGGTCACCATGAGCGTGGGCTTGGCGAGGTCGAACGCCCGGTCACCGCGGCGGCTCACGGAGTCGAAGATCGGTTTGCCGACCCGGCCCTCCTCGCGGCCCCATGCTGCGTAGTGAAGGAATGGGTCCAGTCCACCCGCCTGTATGTCTGGATAGCGCCGCTGGTAGTAGTCGCTGGAGAAGTCCGGCGCCGGGTCGAGGCCCCGCCGCGATCCTTCCAGGACGTAATGCCGCAATGGGTCGGCTGGGTGTTCCTCAGGCGAAAGCTGCGCGAGATAGTAGTTCTCGTGGAAGCTGGACCGGCATGCGGTAATCCGGTGATGCAGGTCATCAGGTGTCGCGAGGCGCCGTTCGGCTCGGCCAATTCGGACGTAATGCAGGATCGGCAGCGCAGGGTAATCTTGCACGTCAGGATAGGCGTTCTGGTAAAAGAACGCATCAAAAGCTGGCCCGATAGGGGCATTGCCATCGCGGGCGGCAAGATACTCCTCGATCAACGACAGGCCGGCCCGTGGCGGAGCGCCGCGGTGGCGGGCGTAGGCGGCGACGTCGAACAAGTTGCTGTCTTGGACTGCGAGCGCGTCCGCTGATAGCGCTGCGCGGGTGGCATAACGCCGCTCCGTCCGGCCATAACTGACGTAATGGCGCAACGGGCTGGCCCCCACGTGCGCCACGTCAGGGTTGAGCATCGTGTAAAGGTGAACGTCGAAACCGGGTGACGGAGATAGGCCGCGAGGCTCGCCATCATTTAGGTAATGCGCCAGCAATGTAGATGGGGAGCCAGTAACGCCAGCACGGCAGGCGTAATGATCCGCATCAAACAATGAGTTATCGAGAAGATCGTTCTCGTGTGTCGTCGGCGCTTCACACCTGACATCCAGATCAGACTCGACGCTGTCCAGTATAAAATGTTCCATTGCTACCTCAAAGCGTGCCCAAAGCCCGGGACAACCCTAAAACAAACTTAGCGCGAGCTGATGCAATTGTGAAGCGATCTTATGCCGGAATAACATTGTCACGGCTCGAGTATGCTTTTGCCGGCCGTATTCAGACAGGGAAATTGTAGCTGCTCAACCCGGTTGAGAGACGAGCTGCCCGCGTAAGGTTTGTTGGATA
>CAXTCN010000019.1:0-61644 GCA_964242575.1 uncultured Acetobacteraceae bacterium
TCAACTACATCCGGCACTGCGGCTACGTCCAGTCAGGCTGAAAACGCTCTAAGTCTCACCAAGCGCTTATACAGCCAAGGTCCATACAAGGTCGGGTTTCTGATTGCCAAGAGGGTTCGGAGACCTGGCTAAATCAGCTTAGGTTCCGTATCTTGCAATAGGCTGCAACGTGACTGTGGGCGGCTTCGCCCCCTCCAGCCGAGAGCCTCAGCGATCCCCTCATTTCGTCTATGCAAACAAGCCGCTGAATTCGCTGGCCTGTGACACTGCCGTGGCGAATGCTGCGATGAGCGGCGCGAGCCTGTGTTCTGGCATGTTGGGGATGAGTTCGTAGAGCATGCAGCCTTGCCGGAACAGCGAGTGGCTTCGGGTCTTGCTCGTGTTGGACTTGAGCAGCCGGTCCATGCCGAGGCGCTCGCCTGTGGCGCCGAGCAGGGTTAGCAGCGCCATGGCGAATGCGCTGACCAGCAACAGCCGGTCGCGCCGGGTGGGTTCACTGACGCGGGCGGCGGACAGCCCCATGCCGAACCGCAAGTCCTTGATGTCGCGGAACGCAGGCTCAATGGTCCAGCGCTTGGCATAGTGGTTGACCAGCACCGCCGCCGTGGCCTCCGGGTCGCTCGCCGCCAGACACCATGGCTCCTTCATGCCGCGGGCATGCACGCAAACGACGGCGCCGACTTGCCGACCCTGTGCCGTGACCCGGGCGTCCCGCAGCTTGCGCGCGCGTCCGCCCTTGCCCACCCACTCGGCCGCGGGCTTGGTCTCACCCGCCGCGTCGGCCACGCGGATGTTGCCGCGGAAGCGGATCACGTAGCCAAAGCCCAGCGTGCCCAGGAAGGCGAACAGCTTCTGGTCGCCAAAGCCGCGGTCGGCCAGGATCGTCACCCGGCAGCCGGCAGGCAGCGTCTCGGCCAGGCGCACCAAACAGGCGTCCTCGTAGTCGTTGCGCCGGGTCGCGATCTCCTCCTTCCACACAGTCAGCCAAATCAGTGGCGCCGCGCGGCCGTGGCCTGTCACCAGGCTCAGCACCAACGTCGACTGGCCGTCATGGTCGAAGTCGGTCCAGTCCATCGCCACCAGGATGTTCGGCTGCGCACCGACCTGCTGCGGCACCCAGCGCGCAAAGCTGTCCCACACGTCGATGCCGCCGTTGCTCAGCAACCGATCCACCTGCTTGACCGCGTGCTTGGTCACCAAGCCCCGCGCCTGCGCCAGCGCCTGGCCGATCATCGCCACCGCCAGCGACGCGCCCGTCATCACCCCAAGCGTCGCACCCGCCAGCGCATCAACCCGCTTGGCGTGCAGGTCAGGCCCATACAGCCCGCCGATGAAGCCCCGCACCTCCTCCAAACGCGCCGCCTTGACCATGCTCCACATCCATCCGCCGCTCCGGCGGTGCTTCTACGGACCCAAGCCAAATCAAGGATATACCGGAACCATCAAAAATGAGGGGATCGGTGAGGCCGAGAGCGGCTGGTCCGCTTTCATCCATGAGCATCCAAACGGATTAGCTGACCGAGAGCGCCGCGCAGCGTATGGAGATGAACGTCTGTCAGAGCAGATGGCCATATCCAGGCGGCGTATTTGCCAAAAGGATTGAAGGCACTTGCAACCTATTCGGCCCGACACTATCAATCTTTGATATAGGAGCGCCGGAATGGGAACAAACGTCAACTTAACACCGGAGCTGGAGCGGTTCGCGCAAGTTTGCGTTGAGACTGGACGTTTCAACAATGTGAGCGAAGTCGTGCGGTCCGCACTGCGCATGCTGCAAGACGCTGAAGAGCGAAAAGCTGCTTTTGTGGCCTCGCTCGAGAACGCCGTAGCTGAGGGCGACCGGGACGGCTTCGTTCCGTCCGCAGACGTCGAAGCCGAGGTGACTGCCGCAATCGAGACGATGCGATCTCGGAAAGGCTGATGCCAGGGCGTTTTTCGCCGCGTGCCCGCCGCGAGTTGCGTGAAGCTGCCGAGTGGATTGCAGAGGATAGCCCCGCTGCCGCAGCAGCACTGCTTCGAGCAGCCATTCAAGCGGCCGACATGATCACAAGCAGGCCAGGACTTGCACATCTTCGCCTGGATCTTGCCACGGACCGATTCCGCTTCTGGCCGCTGCGTGGCTTTCCCTACGTTCTCGTGTTCGATGTTGACCGGTCCCCGCCGGTCGTCGCGCGCATCGTGCATCAATCTCGCGACTTACCAGCCGTTTTGGGCGATCTCTGACCGCCCGACGAGATGTGCACGCTTTTAGGAACGCTGTCGCTGTCAACCCGGCCTCAATCCTGCGCAGGAACCAATCCCCGGACCTCATCCCGCCAGTTATGCCGCTCCTTAAAGCCTAGCACCGTCCGTGCCTTGCGGTTGGACAGCGGCGCCTTGTTGCCCTCCACAGGCCGGGTCACAGGGACGCCGGGGCACCACCGCGCCAGGAACTCGGCCGTCGGCTGGTCGGCGGTGATGGTGTCGTTCACCGCGTTGAACACCTGATACCCCAACCCGTCCTTCTGCAAGCACAGATGCACGATCTGCCCGAGGTCCCGCGCGTCGATGTAGCTCCAGGCGTTGCGCTTGCGTGACGCCGGGTCGGCTACGAAGCCCGGGAAGCGGTCGTACTCATGGGGTTCGATCACGTTGCCGATGCGCAGCGCGTAGATGTCGGCCTTGAAGCGGGTGGCGAAGGCGCGGGACGTGTGCTCGTTCACCACCTTCGACAGGCCGTAGCTGTCCATCGGGTCCACGTCGTAGTCTTCCTCCAGCGGGAACTGGTGGAAGTCCTTGTCGCCCTCCGCGAAGCAGACGCCGTACGTGGTTTCGCTGGATGCCACCACGACCTTGCGGATGCCGAGCTTCATGGCGGCCTCGATCACGTTGTAGGTGCCCATGACATTGACCCGGTAGGTCTCGTTGTCCGGGTTAATCAGCACGCGCGGCACGGCGGCGAAGTGGACCACCGCATCCACCGGGCCGGGCGCCTGGCCGGCGTTGAAGCCATCGAAGCCGAAATGCGTGGTCATGGCGTTGAACACCTGGCCGGCGTCGGTGATGTCGCCGATCAGGGTCGGGATGCCGGCATGGTCGAACGGCTGGCGGTCGAAGTTCAGGATGTGGTGGCCCTGGTCCAGCAGCCAGGGCATCACGTGCCGCCCGGCCTTGCCGGTGCCGCCCGTGAACAGAATCCTTTTTTGCATCGCTGGCTGCCCCTTGTGTCCGCCTCAGCGCATCATGCGGCCTCGGACAGGCGCCGGGCAACCAGCAGTAAATCGAGGTCTGCGCCGCGCGGGCCGATGATCGACAGGCCGACCGGCGCGCCGCCGACCGTGGCGCCGGGCAGGCTCACCTGCGGCACCCCAGTCAGGCCGCCGTGGCTGGTGAGGCAACTGATGCGGTCGCGGATGGCGTTCAGCTCGGTGTTGCACAGCCCCTTGAGCGGGGCGGGGCAGGGTGTGGTCGGCAGGCACAGGATGGTGCCCGGCGGCAGCAACAGCCGAAGGCGCGCCCGCGCTTCCTCGCGCATCAAGGCGGCGGCGCTGCGTTCGAGGTCGGTCAGCATGGAGCTTTGCACCAAGCCGCGCGCCACGTTGAACGCCAGGCGCGGGTTGCACTGGTCCAGCCACGGCTCGAACGTTTTCAAGGACTCGCTGGTCTGCAGCACGCGCTGGGAGCGGTGCCAGACCGACAGGCCCTGCGACGCCAGGGTTTCGTCCCGGCGCTTGCCGATCAGCACCGCGAGCTGGTCCACCAGCGGCCCGAGCGCCTCCTGCACGGCCGGGTCGGCGAACCCGAACGCGTCGGTGGCGACCAGCAGGGTCGCGGGCAGCCGTTCGGGCAACGGCCCGCCGCACAGCGCCTCGCCCACCCGGCCGAACGTCGCGGCGTCACGGGCAAACCAGCCGCAGGTGTCGGCGCTGGGCGACTGGGCCATGACGCCGGTGAAGTCGATGCGGCCGTGCGTGGGGCGGATGCCGTACAGGCCGCAGAAGCTGGCGGGCACGCGGACCGAGCCGCCGGTGTCGGTGCCGAGCGCGAAGTCGCATGCACCGCCGGCGACGGCAGAAGCCGAGCCGCTGGACGAGCCGCCGGGCACGCGGTCCGGCGCGGCCGGGTTCAGCGGGGTGCCGTCATGCGCGTTCTCGCCCAGGATGCCGAGCGAAACCTCATCGGTGATGGTTTTGCCGACGATGGATGCGCCGGCGTCGAGCAACGTCTGCACCACGGCCGCGTGGCGGGCGGGCGTCGGGTAGATGCGCGGCCAATCCGGGCTGCCGCCGCCGGTGGGCCAGCCGGCCACGTCGATCAGGTCCTTGACCGCGAAGGTGAGGCCGCTCAGCGGCCCATCGGACGCGCCGGCGATTTCGCAGCGCGGACCCGCGACAAAAGCGTTCAGGCCGTCCATTGCTGTGCCGCCATGAGCCGTGCCGAGGCGGGTGCGCTGGCTGGACGCCTGGCGCGGAAGTCGGTCGCCTGTTCGAAGGCGTGGCCGGCGCGCAGCAGCATCGCTTCCTGGAACGGCTTGGCGGCGATTTGGACCGAGACCGGCAACCCGCCGGCGCCGAAGCCGGAACAGACCGCGAGCGCCGGCCATCCCGTTAGGTTGAACGGGGCGGTGAAGCTGGGCCGGGCCAGGCCGTCCCACTTCGGCACGGCGTCGATCGGCAGCGCTTCGGCGGGCGCGCCAGCGGTGACCAGGAGGTCCACGTCCTGCGTCGCTGCCGTCATGGCCGCGCACAGCTCGCGCCGGCGTCGCAGCGCTTGCACGTAGTCGGTCGCGGCGATCAGGCCGCCGAACGCCATGCGGTCGCGCATCAGCTCGCCGTAGTCGTTGAACCGCTGCCGCATCCAGGGTTCATGGACGGTGAACGCCTCGGAAACCAGCACAACAAAGTTGGCCGCCGCGTAGTCGAACAGCGAGGGCAGGGCAACGTCGCGGATTTCCGCGCCCTGCGCCCGCCAGACATCCACCGCGCCGTCGATCCCGGCCTGCACGGCGGGGCTGACCGGACGGTCGGTCTCGTGCCAGTTCCGCACCACGCCGATGCGCAGGCCCTTCGCGTCCTGGGCCAGCCCGGCGGAGAAGTCCGGCACCGGCCGGTCGGCGCTGGCCGGGTCCTGTGGATCGTAGCCGGCCATCGCCTGCAACAGCAGCGCGCAGTCCTCCACCGTCCAGGCCATCGGCCCGGCGTGGTCCAGCGAGAACGCCAGCGGCAGGATGCCGTAACGGCTGCACAGGCCATAGGTCGGCTTCAGGCCAGCGATGCCGCACAGCGCGGCCGGGCCACGGATGGAGCCGCCGGTGTCGGACCCGGTGCCGCCCAAAATCAGCCCGGCCGCCACCGCAGCGCCGGTGCCGGACGACGAGCCGGAGGTGAAATGGGCCGGGTTCCACGGGTTGCGCGCCGGCGGCCACGGCAGGTCGAAGCTTGGGCCGCCAAAGGCGAACTCGTGCGTCGCGAGCTTGCCGAGCATGACGGTGCCGGCCTCGGCCAGCTTGCGCACCGTGGTGGCGTCCGCGTCCGGCACCCAGTCCTGCAACAGCTTGGAGTGCGCCGTGGTGGCGATCCCGGCGGTCGCGTAGATGTCCTTGTGCGCAATCGGGATGCCGTCCAGCGGCCCGCGCGCCTCGCCCCGCATGACTCGGGCCTCGGCCGCCTTTGCCTCCGCCATCGCCCGCTCCGGGGTTTGCAGGATGAAGCTGTGCAGAGCGCCATCCTCGGCCGCGATGCGGTCCAGGCAGTGCTGCGTCAGCTCCACCGGCGAGAGCTGGCGGGACGCGATCTGCCGGGCGGCCTCGGCAATGGTGGGCGTCTGCATCACTTGGGTTCCGGCCGGAACACCAGCGCGGGTTCAGCCTCGCGGCCCCGCTCCGGCGTGCGGATGCGGTCCAGCATGGGTTCCACGTAGGCCCAGCCCACGTAAAGCTCGGCGACCTGCGCTTGCGTCAGCACCAGCCCGGCCCGGCGCGTCAGCACCTCGAACTCCGCGAGCGACGTCGTGAGCGCCATGTCGTTCCCCTAATCTGTGGCTAGGCCTAAGCATCCCTTGTGCCAGAACCGCTGTAAAGCCGCGGGTGACGCCGATCCCGGCGCAGGAGGGCTTGCGCCGGGGTTGCCATGAGGCCACACCGGGCCGGCATGTCGTCCATCATCTCCGTCTCCAACCTGTCGAAAGTGTATGCGTCCGGGTTCCAGGCGTTGCGCAACGTCAACCTGGACATCCGCCGCGGCGAAATCTTTGCGCTGCTCGGCCCCAACGGCGCCGGCAAGACCACGCTGATTAGCGCCATCTGCGGCATCGTCCGGCCAAGCTCTGGCACCATCCTCGCCGACGGCCACGACATCACGACCGACTACCGCGCCGCCCGCGCCAAGATCGGCCTGGTGCCGCAGGAGCTCACCACCGACGCGTTCGAGACGGTCTGGGCCACGGTGAGCTTCAGCCGCGGCCTGTTCGGCAAGGCCGCGAACCCGTCCCACATCGAGAAGGTGCTGCGGGACCTCTCGTTGTGGGACAAGCGCGACAGCAAGCTGTTGACGCTGTCGGGCGGCATGAAGCGCCGGGTGCTGATCGCCAAGGCGCTGTCGCACGAGCCGCAAATCCTGTTCCTCGACGAACCCTCCGCCGGCGTGGACGTGGAGCTGCGGCAGGACATGTGGCGCATGGTGCGGGCCTTACGCGACAGCGGCGTCACCATCATCCTCACCACGCACTACATCGAGGAGGCCGAGGAGATGGCCGACCGCGTGGGCGTCATCCGCGGCGGCGAAATCATCCTGGTCGAGGACAAGGCCGAGCTGATGCGGAAGCTCGGCCGGAAGCAGCTCACCATACAGTTGCAGGCGCCGCTGGAGCGCATCCCCGTGGCGCTCGACCCATACCGGCTGGAGCTGGCGCGGCAGGGCGCCGAGCTGGTCTACACCTACGACACGCGCGGCGAACGCACCGGCATCACGGCGCTGCTGCAAGACCTGAGCGCGGCCGACATCCGGCTGCGGGACCTGCAGACCAGCCAAAGCTCGCTTGAGGACATCTTCGTGGGCCTGCTGCGGGAGAAGGCATGAACCTGCACGCGGTCCGGGCGATCTATGGCTTCGAGATGGCGCGCACCTGGCGCACGCTGCTGCAAAGCGTCGTGTCCCCGGTCATCTCCACGTCGCTCTATTTCGTGGTGTTCGGCGCGGCAATCGGCTCCCGCATCGAGACCATCGACGGGGTTCCGTATGGCGCGTTCATCGTGCCGGGCCTGGTGATGCTGTCGCTGCTCACGCAAAGCATCGCCAACGCCTCGTTCGGCATCTACTTCCCGCGGTTTTCCGGCACGATCTACGAAATCCTCTCCGCCCCGGTGTCGCCGTTCGAGATCGTGCTGGGCTATGTCGGCGCCGCCGCGACCAAGTCGATTGTCCTTGGCGCCATCATCCTCGTGACAGCCTCCCTGTTCGTGCCGCTGCGCATCGAGCACCCGGCCTGGATGGTGCTGTTCCTCGTGCTGACGGCCGCGACGTTCAGCCTGTTCGGCTTCATCGTCGGGCTGTGGGCGGACGGGTTCGAGAAGCTGCAACTCGTGCCGCTGTTGGTGGTAACGCCGCTCACGTTCCTGGGCGGCAGCTTCTACTCCGTCGACATGCTGCCGCCGCTGTGGCGCACGGTGACGTTGTTCAACCCGGTGCTGTACCTCGTAAGCGGCTTCCGCTGGAGTTTTTTCGGCCAGGCCGACGTCGATGTCGGCATCAGCCTGGCCATGACCCTGGCGTTCCTCGCCGTATGCCTTGCGGTGGTGACCTGGATGTTCCGGACGGGCTACCGGCTTAAGGCCTGAACGGCAGGCGCGGCATCGGGCCGGGCGCTCAGTCGGCGACCGGCAGTTCGGAGGCGCGAACCGTGCCCTTCTGGCTGCTGAAGCTCAGCTCCTGCGTGCCGCTCTGGGACTGCGACACGCCGCTGATGCGGTGGTCGCCGCTGTCATACAGGGTGACGGTGCCGGCCTGTTCCACCGCGATGCGCCGGGCGTCGGGGAAGCAGGCATAGCGCATGCCGTTCTGCGACCCGGCCGCGGACGGACGCCCCAACCGCTCCGGCCACCAGTCGCTCAACCGTGCGGCCTGATGCGCGTCTTTCTGTTCGTTGCCCGCCGGCGGCGGGTCGCCGACGCCTTGCTGCGCAAGCTCGGTGCACAGCGCGTTCACCTTGTCTTTCAGTGCGGTATTGAACATATCGCCCACCTGGGTCATGCCCCCGGACGACCACTGGCCCATGCCGCCCAGGTCCGGATGGCTGAACTGCGCCTGCCGTCCGCCGCCGCGGCGGAGCGCGTCCTGCAACGCCTGAACCGCCCCGACGCTCACGCCATGCTTCTGCGCCAGCTCCTCGACTGAGCCGGCCATCAGGCGGGCTCCTCTGCGTCGGTTGGCTTTGCAGGCTCGGCGTCTGGCGGCGTCGGGTGGTTTTCCAGCGGCTTGTAGGCCTCCGTCGCGTCCCCGGCGCCGAACTGGCCGTGGTTGCCGGGCAGCTTGGGCTTTTCGGTCGGGTTCTCAGCCATCAGGCAATCCTCTGTGCTGTCGATTGAGGGGCAGACGCAGCCTCACGCGGCGAGCCGCAGCCCCACGTCCGGCAGCATGGGGCGGGTCGCGAGCGCCTGCTGCATCGCGGCCTCGACCTCGGCGCGTTCGGCATCGCCCAGCGCCAGGCGCGGCGGCCGGGTCAGGTGGGTGCCGCGGCCCATCAGGCGCTCGCACAGCTTGATGCACTGCACGAGGTCCGGCCGGGCGTCCAGGTGCAGCAGCGGCATGAACCACTCGTACAGCGGCATGGCCTCCCTGAACCGTCCGGCGCGGGCCAGGCGGAACAGGGTCTCGCCCTCGCGCGGGAAGGCGTTGGACATGCCGGACACCCAGCCGACGGCGCCGACCATCACGCTCTCGACCACCACGTCGTCCAGCCCGGCGAACAGCACGAAGCGGTCGCCGACCCGGTTGCGCGTGTCGATGAACCGCTGCGTGTCGCCGGACGAATCCTTGAAGCAGACGATGGTGTCGCAGTCCGCGAGCGAGGCCAGGATGTCCGGCGTGACGTCGTTCCGGTAAATCGGCGGGTTGTTGTAAACCATGATCGGCAGGTCGGTCGCCTTGGACACGCCGCGGAAATGCGCCGCGGTCTCGTGCGGCTTCGAGGAGTAAACCAGCGCCGGCATGACCATGACGCCATCGACGCCGACCCGCGCCGCCTCCCGCGCCATGTCGCAGGCGAACGCCGTGGTGAACTCGGCGATGCCGGCGATGACGGGAACCCGGCCGCGCGCCACGTCGCGCGCCGCCTCCATGACGCCGATTTTCTCGGAGCGGGTGAGCGAGGTGTTCTCGCCGACCGTGCCGCAGACAATCAGGCCCGACACGCCGTCCCGGATCAGCGCGTCCATCACGCCCCGCGTCGCATCGAGGTCAAGGCTGAAATCATCGCGGAACTGGGTGGTGACGGCGGGGAACACGCCCTCCCAGGAAACGGCCTTGCCCATCATGCGTCCCACCCTGCAAGTTCGGCCAAACCTTATTTTGGAACCAACGCCGCGTCAAAGAACGCAGCATTCAAACCTGGAGCCACGATGTCGCGCCACGCGTTCTTCTGCCTCGACGGGCACACCTGCGGCAACCCGGTGCGGCTGGTGGCCGGCGGCGCGCCGCTGTTGCAGGGCGCGACCATGCTGGAGCGCCGGGCGCACTTCATGGCGGAGTACGACTGGGTCCGCACCGGCCTGATGTTCGAGCCGCGCGGGCACGACATCATGTCCGGCTCGATCCTGTATCCGCCGACGCGGGACGACTGCGACGTGGGCGTGCTGTTCATCGAGGTCTCGGGCTGCCTGCCGATGTGCGGGCACGGCGCCATCGGCACCGTGACCATGGCGGTGGAGCACGGCCTGGTGCGTCCGCGCACGCCGGGCCGGCTGTGGCTGGACACCCCGGCCGGACGGGTACTGGCGGAGTACCGGCAAGAGGGCGAGCACGTCCAGGAGGTGCGCCTCACCAACGTGCCGTCGTTCCTGCACTCGCGCGGGCTGGCGGTGCACTGCCCGGGGCTTGGCCCGGTCACGGTGGACGTGGCGTACGGCGGCAACTTCTACGCCATCATCGATCCGCAAGCCGCGTTCCGGGACATCGCCGACGTGTCCGCGTCCGACCTGGTGCGCTGGAGTCCTGGGCTGCGCCGGGCGTTGAACGAGGCGCACGCCTTCACGCACCCGGAACGACCCGAAATCAATGGGCTGAGCCATGTCCTGTGGACCGGCGCCCCGCGGCATCCCGAGGCCGCCGCGCGCAACGCCGTGTTCTACGGCGACAAGGCGATTGACCGCTCGCCGTGCGGCACCGGCACCTCGGCGCGCATGGCGCAGTGGGCGGCGCTGGGCCGGCTGCAGCCCGGCGACGGCTTCGTGCACGAGAGCATCATCGGCTCGCTGTTCCACGGCCGGGTCGAGGCGCGGTGCCGCGTCGGCGACCTGGACGCCATCGTGCCGTCGGTCGGCGGATGGGCGCGGCTCACGGGGCACAACACGATCTTCATCGACAGCCGGGACCCGTTCGCGCACGGGTTCCAGGTGGGTTGAGCCGCGCGCCGCTCCAGCCTCGCCTGCCTCAATCAAGCCCAGCGATCCGTCAAAGTTTGTTATTTGTATCGATTTTGTTATTCAAATGTGTCACTATCTGTACTGCCAGCTAGCCGGAGTTGCCGTTTTTGGAAGAGCAAGAAGTTTACGCGAAGCTCACCTCGATCTTTCGCGATGTCTTTGATGACGATGACATCGAACTCCGTCCGGAGATGACGGCGGACGACGTGGCTGAGTGGGACAGCATGAGCCATATCCGGCTGGTGCTGACGGTCGAGCGGCAGTTCCACAAGACCTTCCCGGCCTCCCGCATTTCGCAGTTGAAGAACGTCGGCGACCTGGTGTCCCTCATCAGAATGACCGCCTGACGTGACGAACGCGCTGTATGCCCGGCTGGAGTGGCTGCCGCAGCCGCCGGCCGACTTCGCCCGCACCTGCCGGGCGCTCGGTGAACAGGCCGATCCGGTTCCCCTTATACGAGCGTTGGCCGGCACGGCGCTCGACAGCAACCAACTGGCGCGGCTCGGCCGCATGGTCGCGCGCCTGCGCGATGAGGGGCGCGACATGGCTCCCTTGAAGCCGTTCAAGCTCGGCCTGTTGGGGAATGGCACGTTGGACCTGTTTGCGCCGGCACTGGTCGCGAGCGCAGCACGGCACGGCATCCTGCTCGACGTGGTGCGGGCCGACTACGACCAGGTGTTGCAGGAGGCGCTGTCGCCGGGTTCGACCATCAACCAGGCCAAGCCGGACGCCGTGCTGGTGGCGCTCGACATGCGTGGCCTGCCGATGCGTGCGACGCCGGGTGACTTGCAGGGCGCGCAAGCGGCTGTGGAGGGCGGCGTCGCCCACCTGGACGCCATCCGGGCGGGTTTCAGCCAGAACAGCGGAGCCGTGTGCATCGTCCAGACCTTGGCGCCGGCGCCGGAAGCCTTGTTCGGCAGCTTGGACCGCGTGGTGCCAGGAACGGCGCGCGACCTGGCGGAGCGCTTTAACCGGGCGCTGGCTGACAGCATCCCTGGCACGCTGGACGTGCTGCTCGACGTCGCGTCTCTTGCCGCCACGGTGGGGTTGGCCGAGTGGCACTCGCCGGCGCAGTGGAACCTGGCGAAGCTGCCGTTCTCCGACGCTTATGTGCCGCTGTATGCCGAGCATGTGGCCCGGCTGGTCAGCGCCCTGCGTGGCCGCAGCCGTCGGTGCCTGATCCTGGACCTGGACAACACGGTTTGGGGCGGCGTGATCGGCGACGACGGGCTGGAGGGCATCAAGGTCGCCCAGGGCGACGCTACCGGCGAGGCGCACCTGGCCGTGCAGCGCCTGGCGCTTGACTTGCGGGAGCGCGGCGTCGTGCTGGCCGTCTCATCCAAGAACGATGACAGCGTGGCCCGTTCGCCGTTCGCCTCGCACCCGGAAATGCTGCTGAAGGAGACGCACTTCGCCGTGTTCCAGGCGAACTGGAACGACAAGGCGACCAACATCAAGGCAATCGCGGACGAACTGGCGCTTGGGCTGGAGTCGATGGTGTTCCTGGACGACAACCCGGTGGAGCGCGGGCTGGTGCGCCAGATGCTGCCGCAGGTGGCGGTGCCGGAGCTGCCGGAAGACCCTGCGCTATACGCCCGCACCCTTGCGGCGGCCGGCTACTTCGAGGCGGTGGCGTTCTCCGACGAGGACCGTAAGCGGGCTGCGATGTATGACGACAACGCGCGGCGGGTGCAGCTTCAGCAACGGGTTGGCGACCTCGACTCCTACCTGGCGTCGCTCGACATGGTCATCACCTTCCAGCCGTTCGACACCACCGGGCGGGCGCGCGTCAGCCAGCTTATCAACAAATCCAACCAGTTCAACCTGACCACGCGGCGCTACTCCGAGGCGGACGTGGCTGCGGTCCAGGACGACCCGCGCGCTTTTACCCTGCAGGTCCGGTTGGCCGACCTGTACGGAGACAACGGCATGATCTGCGTCGTGATCTGCCGGGAGCGGGCGCGGGCGACATGGGAGATCGACACCTGGCTGATGAGCTGCCGCGTGCTCGGCCGCAAGGTGGAGGCCATGGTCCTGCGCGAGGTGCTGGCGCAGGCGCGCGCCGCCGGCATGGAGCGGCTGCTCGGCGTGTATGTCCCGACCGACCGCAACGGCATGGTGCGCGACCATTACGCCGGGCTTGGTTTCACGCTGGTCGAACAGCGTGAGGGCGGGGAGACGCACTGGGAGCTGGCGACGGGCACCGACGTCCCGGCCGCGGCGATGACCGTGCGGCGCATGGAACGCTTGACCGAGGATGCGTGAGTTGCAGGGCAAGTTGCCGCGCCGCGACATCGTCCTGCTGCCGCTGCTCAGCCTGCTGACCTGCGTCGCATTGTTCATGTTGGCTGAAGTGGGCGCGCGGGTCGGCTGGCCGGAAAACACGACCGATGCCTGCGTCGTCACGGACCCGGTGCTGGGGCACCGCTTCAAGCCGAACTGCGAGTCGCGCGTGAAGTCCATGGAAGGTCCGTGGGTCACCAACCGCTACAACGCCTGCGGCTACCGCACCGACCAGGGCTGCGGGCCACGGCAGGAAGGGGTGCGCCGGGTCAACCTGATGGGGTCGTCCACCGCGCAGGGCTATTTGACCTCCTATGAAACCAGTATCGGCAACACTCTGGCAAACAGCCTGGGCCGGCAATGCCGTCAGGCTGTCGAAGTCCAGAATATGGGCATGATCGGCTACCAGGGCGAAGTGCTTTTGGCGCAACTGGACGAGGCGCTGGCGTTGAAGCCGGACGCCGTCGTCTTCCTGGTGACGCCGTTCGACTTTGATGCGACCGAGAAGCCGGCCGCCGCTGGCGCGGAGGCGACGCCGCCCGTGCAGCGGGCGGAACCGCTGCGCCGCCTGCGGAACCTTGTCTCCGGCAGCCATGCCGTCGCGCTGGCGCAGCATTTCGCGTTCGCCAGCTCCGAGCGGTTTGCGGCGCTGTATCTCAGCTATGGCGACCGCGCGGACTTCATCCGGCCACCCTTCACGCCAGCCTGGCGCAAGCGCCTGGACTACCTGGATGAGCTGGTGGGGCGTATGCAGGCCAAGTTTGACGCCGCCGGGGTGAAGCTGGTGCTTGCCTACGTGCCGTCCCGTGTGCAGGCGTTCTATCTTTCCTCGGACCAGAGGCCCGCGGGCGTGGACCCGTTCGCCTTCGGCCGCGCGCTGGGTGAGATCGCGGCGAAGCATGGCGCCGGCTACGCCGACATGTCCGGCCTGTTCGCGCACATCCCGGATGCGGGTTCGCTGTTCTACCCGCAAGACGGCCATCTGACGGCGCAGGGACAACCCTTGGTCGGCCAGGCCATTGCCGCCCAAGTGGCGGCCAGCGCCGCGCCGTTCCAAAGCTGCGTCCAAGCCAGTCGCGACGGGCCGATGCTCGGCAGCCGGCCCTAAGCCCCATGAACGTCCCGTCGCTGGCGTTTTTCCTGTTCGTGGCCGTGGTGGCCGCGGCCTATCAGCTCTGTCCCTCGGCCTGGGGACGGCGGCTGATCTTCTTGGCCGCGAACCTCTATTTTCTCTGGAGTTACACGGACAACGCGGCGGCTTTTATACCGCTGGCGGCGTTCCTGGCACTGGGGTATGGCGTGTTGCAGGCGGTGCGCCGGGAGGCCTCAACCGCGCTGTTCGCTGTATTGCTGGCGGCGGTGTTGCTGGCGTTCTTTTGGCTCAAGAAATACACCTTCCTGCCCACGGAAAGCTTCCTACCGTTCGCCTATGTCACCCTCGGGCTGTCCTACATCTTCTTCCGGGTGGTGCACCTGATCATTGAGGCGCGCGCGGCCAACCTGCCGCCGGTGTCGGTCGTGTCGTACCTGAACTACACGTTGAACTTCACCACGTTGGTGTGCGGCCCAATCCAGCGTTACCAAGACTTCCACCAGGTCGAGACGGACGACCGCTTGAGGCTGACGTTCGTCGTGGCCGGACAGGGCCTTGAGCGGATCATTGTCGGCTCTTTCAAGGTGGCGATCGTGTCCGCTGCCCTGTGGTCCGAACACCTGCGTGCGCTGCATGCCCTGGCCAGTGATGCCACAGGCACTGACCGGCTAATCGATGGCCTGAGCATCGCGCTGGTCTATCCGGTTTACCTCTACTTCAACTTTTCCGGCTACATCGACATCGTCATCGGGGTGGCGAAATTCCTCGGGCTTGAACTGCCGGAGAACTTCAACCGGCCATTCTCGTCGGAGAACTTCATCAGTTTCTGGAGCCGGTGGCACATCACGCTGTCCACTTGGCTCAAGACCTATGTCTATTCGCCGCTGTTGATTGCCCTGATGCGCCGCTTTCCGGACCAGCGACTGGAGCCGTATTTTGGCGTGCTGGCGTTCTTCGTGACATTCTTCCTGATCGGGGTGTGGCACGGCCAGACCTCGGTGTTCATGTTCTTCGGCCTGCTGCAAGGCTTGGGCGTGAGCGTCAATAAGCTGTATCAAATCACCATGTCCAACCTGATGGGCCGTAAGCAGTACCGGGTGCTTTGCACGAACAGCCTGTATCGCGCGGGCGCCCGCGGACTGACGTTCTGCTGGTTCGCCTTCACGTTGTTCTGGTTCTGGTCCGACTGGCAGCAGATCGGCCAGATTGTTGACTTGCTTGGGGCGCCGATGATTGCCCTGCTGTGGCTGGTCGCGTTCATCGGCGCCACGCTCGTGCTGGCGGCCGGCGAGGCAGCGCGGTCGGCAATCCTGGCGGTCCAACTCGGCGGCGCGCCGGTGGTGCGGTCGCGTTATGTCCGCACGGTCTACGACACGGCGTTGGTCGTCATCACTGTCGCGCTGGTCGTACTGCTGAACGCGCCCGCGCCAGACATCGTCTACAAGGCGTTTTGACGCCCACCGTCCCGGAGGACGGCGGGCATTAGGCGTCCTGGGGCCGCTTCGGCGCGGCGCCCGAGCGTAGCACCTCGTCGCGCATGCCCAGCGTCACCACCAGGCCGAGCACCAGCAACAGGGCGCAGGCGACGTAGCCAAGCTGGAAGGCGTTGGACAGCGCGCCGGTGACCCCGGCCTGCTCCGTCGCCGGCAGCAGCGCGAGACGGTCGCGGACGGCGCTGAGGTCAATCCCGCTGAGGCCGGCAGCGCCCAGGCCGGACTGAAAGCCCAGCACCAGCAGCGCGCCTACCAGCGTGGTGCCGACCGCGCCGCCCATGGAGCGCAGGAACAGCAGGGACCCGGTCGCCGCGCCCACGTCGCTGTCGGGCGCGGTGTTCTGCACCACCGTGAGCATCACCGGCAACGTGGAGCCCAGGCCCACGCCCAGCACGACGCTGCAGGCCACCGACGCCGCGACCGAGACGGTGGCCGGCAGCATCGCCAGGGCGGCAATGCCCGCGATGCTGGTGCCGAGGCCGGACAGCACGATGGCCTTGGTGGTGCCCAGCCGCCGGGCGAGCTGGCCGCCGGCGAACGCGCCCACGACGGTCGCGAACATGAACGGCATAATCAGCAGCCCGGACCCGCCCGCCGCCACGCCGTGCAGCAGTTGGTAGTACAGCGGCAGCAGGAACGTCGCGCCGAGCATGGCCGCCGAGGTGCAGAAGGCGATGACCACGCCGCGCAGGAAGGTCGCGTTCGCGAACAGCCGCGGCGGCAGGATGGGGTCGGTGGCGCGCCGCTCCTGCCACACCAGCGCCGCCAGCAAAATCGCGCCGAGCGCGGCAAGGCCCAGGATAGGCGCCGAGGCCCAGGGCAGATCCGTGCCGCCCCAGCTCAGCATCAGCAGCCACGCCGTGATGGCGCAGACCAGAATGAGCGCGCCCGCGAAGTCGATCCGCGGCTTGGCGCGCCGCGCCGGCAACAGCCGCAGCGCCCGTTCGCACAGGAACAGCGCCACCAGCCCGACCGGCACGTTGATCCAGAACACGTAGCGCCAAGACAGGTTGTCGGTCACATAGCCGCCGACGATTGGCCCGGCGATCGACGCCAACGCCCACATGGACGCCATGTAGCCCTGGTAACGGCCACGCTCCCGCGGGCTCACCACGTCCGCCACGGCGGCCTGTGCCATCGCCATCAGACCGGCGCCGCCGATGCCTTGCAGCGCCCGCGCCGCGATCAGTTGCGGCAGGGTGGTGCACAGCGCGCACAGCACGCTCGCGACGATGAACAGGATGATGGACGGCATCAGCAGCGCCCGCCGCCCATAGCTGTCGGACAGCTTGCCTATGATGGGCGTCGCCGCCGTGCTGGTGAGCAGGTAGGCGGACACGATCCAGGACAGGTGCCCAAAGGCGTTCAGGTCACTGGCGATGGCCGGAACCGCGGGGATGACCACCGTCTGGTCCAGCGCCGCCAGCAGGATGCAGAGCATGATCCCGATGATGACGCGCTTGATCTGGGCGTGGGTGTAGACGTGCGCGACGGCCGTAGGGGGTGCATCCATGCGGGTGGCATACTCCTGCGCGGGCGTCAGGTCAGCCCCTGCCGTTCACGGAGTCACGGCCGCCGGGGCGCCAGGCCCGTGGCCTGGCGCAGCGCCTCCACCAGCGATCCCTCGTCGGCGACTCCGGTGCCGGCGATGTCGAAGGCGGTGCCGTGGTCAACCGAGGTGCGGACCACCGGCAAGCCGATGGTGATGTTCACGCCGGCCTCCAGCCCCATGACTTTCACTGGGCCATGGCCCTGGTCGTGGTACATCGCCACCACAAGGTCGAAGTCGCCGCGGGCCGCGCGGAAGAACAGCGTGTCGGCCGGCAGCGGCCCGTCCACCTTCCAGCCCATCGCCCGGCAGGCCTGGACGGCGGGAATGATCTTTTCCTCCTCCTCGCCCTGGCCGAACAGGCCGTTCTCGCCGGCATGAGGGTTGATGCCGCACACGCCGATGCGCGGATCGGGCATACCGGCCTTTATCAGGGTGTCGCGGCCGCGGGTGATGACCCGCTGCACCAGCCCTGGCTCGATGCGGCGGATCGCGTCCATCAGGCCGATGTGCGTGGTGACGTGGATCACCCGCAGCTTCGGCGCGACCAGCATCATCGACACCTCCGGCGTGCCGGTCAGGTGCGCCAGCAGCTCGGTGTGGCCGGGGTATTTGTGGCCGGCCGAATGCAGCGCCTCCTTGCTGAGCGGCGCGGTGCAGATGGCGTCGGCCTCGCCCGCCTGCACCAGCCGGGTGGCGCGCTCGATGTAGCGGTACGCCGCCTCGCCCGACACCGGCGAGAGCGTGCCGAACGGGTGCCCGGCCGGGATCAGGCCCAAGTCGATGCAGTCCACCGCGCCGGGGGCATAACGCGCCTGGTCCGGCGTTTGCAGCGCGTTGACGGACAGCCTGCCGTGCACAAGCGCCCCGGCCTCGCGCAGCCGGGTCGCGTCGCCCACCACCAGCGGGCGGCACAGCGCGGCCACGTCGTCCCGCGCCAGGGCCTTCATGATGATTTCCGGCCCGACGCCGGAGGCGTCGCCCATGGTGATGGCGATGATCGGGCGGTCGGGCGTGGCGTTCATGGTGGGGTCTCCGTTCGCAGGCGGCGCAGGTGGGACAGGCAACGGCGCAGCGTGCCGGCGTCGCCGAACGCGCCGGCCTTGGTGATGAGTGGCACGGACAGCGCGCCGCGGGTGAGGCCGAGCGACACGCCAGGCTCAATTTCATGCAGCAGGCGGATGCCGCTGATGCCGAGCGCATCCAGCAGGGCCAGGGCGGTCTCGCCGCCGGTGGCGAACACTGCGCCGATGTGCGGCGCCGCCGGCCGCAGCAGTTGGGCCAACCGCCGGGCCAGTGCCGCGCCTTGCGACAGGTCGGCGCGCGGGTCGGCAGCGACCTCCACCAGCACGTCGCCACCGGCCGCCAGCACATCGGTGACGCGGCGGGCGGCGGTCTGCCATGCCGCGTTGCCTGGCCCGGCGCGCAGCGTGGCGGGCGTGACGGCCACGGCCAGCAGCGCGTTGTCGGTGGCGAGCAAGGCGGAGGCGGCGCGCGACGCCTCGGCGACGCTGCCAACCACGAACAGGATGCCGCCGGACACCGCCACGGGTCCGGCAATAGCCGGCTTGCCGCTTCCGGCGCGCGCCAGGGCCTGCGCCAGGCCGCCCGAGCCGGTCCAAAACAACCGTTCCGTGAGGGGCAACGTGGCCGCCGCTATGATGTCGAGGTCATCCGATGTGGCGGCGTCGCATACGACGGCGTCCAGCCCGGCTACCGCCGCGCCGCAGACCAGTCGCGCCAAGGCTTCCGGCCCGGCCCGTACCGCATCCAGCGCCGCCAGCCGCACGCGCAGGCCGGCACCCGCCAACACGGCAACGAGGTCGGCGCTGGCATAGCAGTGGTCGCGCGCCCAGAGCGGCGTGCCCTCCAGCGCCTGGCCGTCCAGCCGGACGCAGCCGCCCTCCGTGGTGCGGCCGGTGGCGGGGAACGCCGGCGCGACCACGGACAGCGCGCCATGGCCGCGCTGCCGCAGCACGCGCACCGTTTCGGCCAGCTCCGCCGCGGGCTGGCCGCGCAGTGTGGAGTCGATCTTTTTGAACAGGCGGACGCCGCCGGCATAATGAGCCTCCAGCAGCGTGCGATGGCGGGTTGCCGCGGCGGCCGGGCCAAGCTGCCGGCTGTCGGCGTTGTAGGCGAGCACCGCGTCGTCCGGCGCTTCGATGCCCAGGACAACCCACGCCGCCAGCCCATGCTGGGCGAAAGCGATGGCGCAGTCGGCTGCTCCGGTCAGGTCATCGGCCAGGATCAGCCAGCGTTCCGGCTGCATGGGACCCTACATAGCAAACCCCTCACACACGGGCCACCCTTCCGGATATGTCCGTTTTTTTGTATGAGTGGGAAAATACCAACAAGTTCGAGGAGACATCCATGGCCCAGTTCGACCACACGCGCCGGACCTTGCTGGCCAGCGCCGCCGCGGCGTTAGTCATGCCGGCCATGGCCCGCGCGCAGCAGGCGACGCAGCTTGCGATCGCCACCGGGACCACCGGCGGGGTGTACTACCCGTTGGGCGGCGGCATCGCCAACATCCTGAGCCGGACCGTGCCCGGCCTGTCGGCGACCGTCGAGGTTACCGGAGGGTCGGTCGGCAACCTGCAGCTTCTGGGGACCGGCCGGGTCGGCATGGGATTCAGCCAGGTAGACGCGGCGGTTGACGCGCTGCGCGGCAACGAGCGCTTCAAGGGCCGGCCGGTCGCGGCCCGCGCTATCGCGGTGATCTACACCAACCGCATGCAGGTCGTGACCACCGGGGCCGCCGGCATCCGCAGCATGGGGGACTTGCGGGGCAAGCGCGTCAGCACCGGCGCGCCGGGTTCGGCGACGGAGGGCATGGCGTTCCGGCTGATCGAGGCGGCTGGGCTTGACCGCGACAAGGATTTCCGGGCGCGCGAGCGGCTGAGCCCGGCCGAGAGCACCAACGCGGTGAAGGACGGCAAGCTCGACGCGTACTTCTTCGTAAGCGGCATACCGACCAGCGCCATCACCGACTTGGGCGCAAGCCCCGGCGTGCAGCTCGTGCTGGTGGACCACGCGGACCTGGTGGACAAGATCGTGGCGAAGTATGGTCCGGTATATTTCCCGGAAGTGATCCCCGCCGGCACCTACCCCGGGCAGCGCACCGACAACAAGCAAATGTCGGTCGCCAATATCCTGGCGGTGCTGGACACCATGCCGGCTGAGCAGGTCACCGCCCTGCTGGGCGCTATTTGGACGGCGCGGGCGGAGCTGGCGCAGGTGCATGCGGAGGCGCGCAACTTCACTTTGGAAGGGCAAAAGAGCGCAGCCGCCGGGGTGCCGTGGCATCCGGCCGCGGAGGCGTTCTGGAAGGCGCAAGGCGCTGTGCTGGCGTGAGCACGGCGCACCCTCGCGCGGGCGCCAGCCTACCGCCGGAGGTTGCGCCGGGCGCGCTGGACGACGCCACCGCCGCCAAGGTTGAGGCGCTGATCGAGGAGGAGGAGGGCGCGCAAAGCCGCTTCACCGGCGTATTCGGCCTGATTGGCACGGGCCTCGCGCTGGCAATGAGCCTGTTCCACCTGTGGGCGGCGTGGGACATCGTGCCGACCACCACGCTGCGCTTCGTGCACGTCGGGTTTGCCCTGGTGCTCGGCTTCTACCTGTTCCCAATCGGCCGGCGGTTCCGGCACCGGTTGATGCCATGGGACGCCGTGTTCATCGCCGCCGGGATTTACGTTATTTGGTACTTGATCGCCGGCGGGGACGACCTGCTGGACCGGCAGATGTTCCCGGAGCCGATGGACATCGTTGTCGGCTGCCTACTGGTGCTACTGGTGCTGGAGGTGACCCGGCGCACCACAGGCTGGATCATGCCCGCCGTCGCGGTCGCGTTCATGCTGTACAGCGCGTTCGGCAACTACCTGCCACCGCCGTGGCGGCACCAGGGCTATGACCTGCTGCGGCTGATCCCGCACTTGACCATCACGCTCGACGGCATTTTCGGCGCCGCAGTCGACGTGTCGGCCACGCTCATCATCCTGTTCACGATCTACGGCGCCATCCTGCAAGCCAGCGGCGCGGGCAAGTTTTTCGTGGATTTCAGCTTCGCATTGATGGGCGGCAAGGCCAGCAGCGCGGGGCGCACGGTCGTGCTGGCATCGTTCCTGCTGGGCGGGCCGTCCGGTTCCGGCGTCGCCACCACCGTCACGCTCGGCACCGTCGCGTGGCCGTTGATGCGCCGGGTCGGCTACCGCGCGGACGACGCAGGCGGGCTGCTGGCGGCGGGCGGGCTGGGCGCCATCATCTCGCCCCCGGTGCTGGGCGCGGCGGCGTTCCTGATTTCCGAGTACCTGAAAATCAGCTACCTCGAGGTGCTGCGCATGGTTGCGGTGCCGACGGTGCTGTACTATGCCTCATTGCTGTTCATGGTGGAGCTGGACAAGCGCCGGATCGGCGCGCGGGCGGCGGCGGCCGAGCCTGAGGTTGCCACCGAAAAGACAGGCGCGCTCGCCCGCAAGTACGGGTTCCACTTCTCCTCGTTGCTGGCGATCATCGTGTTCATGTCGCTCGGCTACTCGCCGACGCTGTCGGTGTTGTACGCCATGGTCGTGGCGGTCGCGCTGTCGTTCCTGCGCCGGGACTCGGCGATGGGGCCGCGGCGTTTGGTTGACGCGCTGGCCAGCGGCGCGGTGCAGTCCATCAGCATCGCCGCCACCTGCGCTTGCGCCGGCATTATCGTCGGCTGCATCACGCTGACCGGCCTCGGCTTGAAGTTCTCCGAAATTGCGGTGCAGGCGGCGGGCGGCAACCTGATCGTGACTGCGCTGTACACCGCGCTGATTGTCTGGGTGGTCGGCCTCGCGGTGCCGGTTACCGCCAGCTACATCATCTGCGCCGTGGTGGCTGCGCCGGCGTTGATGAAGCTGGGCGTGCCGGACTACGCCGCGCATATGTTCGTGTTCTACTACGCCGTGCTGTCCGAGGTCTCGCCGCCCACTGCGCTGTCGCCGTTCGCGGCGGCGGCCATCACCGGCGCCGGGCCGTACCGCACGACGTTGCAGGCGTGGAAGTACACGCTGCCCGCGTTCGTGCTGCCATTCGTGTTCGTGACCGACCCGGAAGGCGTGGCGCTCCTGCTGGCGTTCAAGCCCGGCATGGGCTGGAGCGATGTCGTGTGGCAAATCCTGCTCGCCACCGGCGGCCTGGCGGCATTGGCGGCGGCGTGCCAGGGCTTCGCGCGGCATAGGCTGTCAGCCTGGGAGCGGGCGGCCTGGGCGGTGGCCGGGCTGCTGATGGTGTTCCCGGGCCTGGTCGAGGCCGTGGCCGGCCACGCGCTGCCGCTGTTGCACTGGGCCGGCATCGCCGCCGCGGCCGCGCTGCTGGCGGTGCCGCGGCGGAATGCAATAAGCTCGGCGGTGTAGGCCTCCTCGGGTTTACCGTTCCGCCAGCGTGAGTTCGACGCGGCGGTTCTTGGCGTAGGCGGCTTGGGAGTCTGCCGGATCGACCGGACGCACGTCGCCAAAGGCGGCAGGGGCGAGGCGGTTCGCCGGCACCCCCTCCGCCACCAGCGTTTTCACCACGTTGATGGCGCGGCTGGCCGAGAGGTCCAGGTTGCTGATCCGCCCGCCGGCGGTCCGCTGCCGGTCGGCGTGGCCATCGACGCGCAGCAGCCAGTCGAGGTCGGACGGCGCGGCCGCGACCGCGTTCTTGAGCGCCGCCGCCAGGTCGCGCAATTGAGTGCGCCCTGCCACGCTCAGGTTCGCGCTGCCCGGCGCGAACAGCGCGTCGGTCTGGAGCACGACGCGGTCATCCAGCACTTGAACGCCGGGCCGGTTGGCCAACGGCTGGCGCAACCTCGTCAGCATGTCCTCGCGCAAGCGGGGCAGGGCGCTGGCCCGCGTGGCGTCGCCGAGCTGCTGCTGCGCCGCCGCATATAGCGCCTGGGTCTGCTGCAACCCGGCCTGGGCCTCGTTGCGGGCGGCGTCCGCGTCCAGGGTGGCGCGGCGGGTCTCCTCCGACTGCTGCTGCAACGCCGCCAGTTGCGCCTGCGCCTCGGTCTGCTGCTGCGCGGCCTGCTCGACCTGGGTCCGCGTGTCGGCAAGCCGCCTCTCGTTCTCCGCGGCGGCATCGCGGTCGCGTTGCGCGGCTGCCTCCATCTCCTGCTGCACCCGCTGCGCAGCAGTGAACTTCGCCTGGGCGTCGGCCGCCCCCTGTTCCGCGGCTTGGCGGCGCACCTCCAGCGCGGCCAGCTCCTGCGTGCGCCCCGTGACATCGCCCGTTAGCTGCGCGAGTTGCTGGCTGGCCTCGGCCGCCCTGGCCGCCGCTCGTTCGCGGGCGGCGTTGGCCTCGGTGACCGCCGCGTTCGCCTGGGCGATCTGCTGCTGCAGGGGCTGCATTTCCTGCTCGGCGGCAGTGCGCCGTTGCAACGCTTGTTCAAGCTCCGTGCCCGCGTCCGTGAGCTGCGTCTGCAACTGTGCGCCGGCCTCACGCGCGCTCCGCACGCCAGCCTCGGCGGCCTGGTGGACGGCCCATAGTCGCGCGTTGGCCGCGTCGATCGCCTGGCCTGCGCCCGGCAGGGCCGCCTGCATCGTGTCGAGGTCCTGTGCGCCCGCCGCCAGGTCATCGGTCAGCTTCGCAATCTGCTGCCGGTTGTCGCTGGCGCGCTGCTGGGTCTGCTGCAGGTCCGCCTGCACCTGGTCGCGCCTCGTGGTCGCGGCGGCCAGGACTGCCCGGGCCGCGCCGAGCTGGTCCTGCAACGCGGCGTCCTGTTGCCCGGCCGTGGCACGCGCCTGCGTCGCCCGCTCAAGCTGGCTTTGCACGCCGGCCAGCGCCGTTTCAGTCGCCTCGACCGTCTGCTGGCCTTGCTGCCGGCTGGCTTCGGCGGCTTGTTGGGCGCTGGCGAGGCTCACTTGCGCCTCCGCCAACTCGCGCTGCCCGGCCTCGAATTGCGCCCGCAGCGCGGCCAGGTCCTGGTCCTGCTTGATGCCTTGGTCGGTCAGGGTCGCGAGCCGCTGCTGGACGTCGGCCGCCTGCTGTTGCGCCGCTTGCAGCTCGGCTTGCGCCTGGTCCCGGGTGGCGTTTGCCGCATTGGCCGCCGCCCTTGCATCGATGTCCAACTGCGGCTGGTCGGGCATGCCGGCGTCCTCCGGCGGCCGGTCAGTGTCCGCGTTGGCGGCGGCAACCGAAGGCGCCTGCAAGGCGGCGAGGTCGCGCGTGCGGGCCTCCAGCTCCGCCTCGGCCGTTGCCAACTGCCGCTGCGCCGTCTCCGCGCGTTGCTGGGCCTGCCGCAGCTCGGCACTGAGTTGGTCGCGCGCGGATGCGGCGTTGCCCGCCGCGCTGGCGGCCTCGTCCACCTGCCTCTGCAACGCCTGCACCGCCTGTTCCGCCGCAGCCCGGCGCTGGGTCGCCTGTTCCAGTTGCGCCTGGGTGCTGTCCTGCTCGCCTGTGGCCGTGGCCCGAGCGTCCTGGAGGCGCTGCGCCGCCGCCGAGGCCTCGTTCTGCGCCGCATCGAGGCTGGCTTGCGCCTGCGCGGTGGCCAGTTGCGCCGCTTGGAACTGGGAGTTGAGGCCCGCAGCCTCGGCGGTGCGGCGCTCCAGCTCGGCCGCCAGCGGATTGAGCAGCGGCTCGGTCTCGGCGATGTGCTGCTCCGCCTGTTGCAGGTCGGCTTGCAGCCGGGTGCGTGCGGCAGTGGCGTCGGCGATGGCGGCCCGCCGCTGCTCGATTTGCGCCAGCAAATCAGTGCGCCGCTGTGTCGCCGTGTGCAGCGCCTCGGTCGCGCCGTCGATCTGCGCACGCGTCTCCGCCAGCGCCGCCGCCGCTGCGCCGCCGGCTGCCTGCGCCTGTTTCAGGTTCGCGTCCGCCTGCGCCTGTATGGACGCAAGCTTGGCCTGGGCGTCCGCGACCCCTTGCTGGGCCTGTTGCAGCTCGGCCTGCACCCCGTCGCGCTTGGCGGTGGCGTCCGCGACTGCCGCCGCGGTCTGGTCGGCTTGCTGCTGCAGGGCCTGGAGGCGCTGCTCCGTGTCGGTCCGCTGCTGGCTGGCCTGTTGCAGGGCGCCTTGGGTCACGTCGATGTTCTTGCGCAGGTCCGCGAGCGTTCCGGCGGTCTTGCGTTGCTCGTCCAACTGGGACGCGAGCCCCTGGCCGGCGGTGGTGACCTGTTGCATCTGGGCGGTGGCCGCCGCCCGTTCGTGCGACGCCGACCAGAACGAGTAGCCTGCGACGCCCCATCCAACCAGCGCGGCGGCGGACACGGTCGCCAGTAGGCCGCTTTTGGACGGCGTGTGTTCGCCATTCGCCATGGTGCAGTTTCCCTTTTGTATGCAGGACGCTTTAAATAAGACGGCGTAACCTAGCCGATATGCCGGGCGCTGGGAGTGGGAAAGTGCGTGTTGATAACCAACCGCAACAGAAACAGGGCGCATAGGTGTCTGTGTCAGGCATGGATGAGCCGTTGCCGGCGGAGGCGCTGTATCTGCCGTTCGAAGCCGGTCCGCACCGTATGGTGATGGGGCTGGTGGCCCGGCGGCCGGACGAGCTGATCGAGCTTGATGAGCGCTACCCCGCGGAAATAACGGAGCGCCGGACGCTGCTGGCGGAGCGGCACGGCGACGTGTTCGCCACATGCGCCGGGTCGGAGGCGGCGCGGCGCGAGACGCTGGACCGCATCGCGGCGCTGCTGCCGGTCCGCTACCCCCGCTGGTTCGAGCGTCATGGCGCGCTGCTGCACAACCGTCTCACGGGCGAGCGTTGGGACCTCGCGCGGCCCGCGCAAGATCCGCTGGAACTGGCGGGACGGCTGGTGCAGGAGGATTTGTGCCTGATCGAGGTCACGGACGCCGGCCCGGTGCTGCAGGCGGCGGTGCTGTGCGCGCCAAGCCGCTGGCGGCTGCATGAAAAGATCGGCCGTCCGCTGGCCGACGTGCATGAGCCGGTGCCGTTGTATGCCGACCACCTCTCGGCCCCGGTGGACCGCTTCATGCGCCACCTCAAGGCCGGCAAGCTCACGGAGCGGCTGAACTGGTCCGTGACCGATGACCCGGCGCTGTTCCAGCTTGAGGGCAAGCACCAGACGGCACTCGACCTGTCCATCACCGCGGGCAACGCGGGGCAGCGCCTGTTCCTTCGCGTGGAGCGGCAGACGCTGAGCCGCTTGCCCCGCAGCGGCTTCGTGCTGTTCACCATCCGCGTCCATAGCTACCCGGTCATGCGGGTGGCCGCGCAACCGGGCGCTGCCGAGCGGCTGGCCACCGCGGTGCGCGCGTTGCCGCCGGCGATGGCAGCCTATAAAAGCCTGCCGTCGTTCAAATCCGCCTTGCTCGACTACCTCCTGCAGTTCACGCCGCCGCTGCGCTGATCACACCACGGCGCTGGTGATGGATTGCGGGTAGGGCGTCGTGGACTGGAACGAGGGCCGGTCCATCAGCCCGTCCATGTAGCGGGCCAAGTTGGGATGGGTGTCCCGCCAGCCAAGCTCCGGAAAACGCATGTCGAGGTAGCCGAGCACGCTGCCGGCGGCGATGTCGGCGATGCCGAACTCGTTCCGCACCGCATGGGCCTGGGTGCCCACGACGCGGGCAATCTCGGCGATGCCGCCGCGCACCTTGCGCATCTGGCGGTCGGTCCAGGGTTGGCTGCGGTGCGGCTCGGGCCGCATACGCTCGAAGAACACCAGCAGGAAGGCGTCGCACACGCCGGTCGCCAGCGCGTCCATCCGCTTATGCGCCAGGATGCCGTCGTCGTCCGGCGGCAACAGCGGCGGTCGCGGGTGCCTCCGCTCGATCCACTCCAGGATGTAGCTGCTCTCCCAAAGGGCCGATCCGTCGTCCAGGATCAGCACCGGCAGCTTTTCCAGCGGGTTATGCTGGGGCAGGCTGGTGCCCTCGTTCCACGGCACCTCCGTCTGCAGCTCGAACGGCAACGATTTTTCCGCCAGCGCGATGCGGATTTTGCGCGCGTAGGGGCTGGGAGTGGCGCTGATCAGTCGCATTCCGGTATCCTCGGGGCATCAGGCAACGAGTAGAGCCTGTCTCATTCCCGCGTGCCAGCAAAACTCAGGCCACTTAGGAGGGCTTGGCGCATGACCACTGAGGCGATGCCGGCACGAGTGGGCTATGAAGCCTGGGCCGCGACGTACGACACCCAGGCGAACGCCACGCGCGACCTCGACGCGGCGGTGCTGCGCCGCGCTGGCCTGCTGTTTGGTGGGGAGGCCGTCGTTGAGATCGGCGCCGGGACGGGCAAGAACACGGCCTATCTGGCCGCGCACGCCCGCAGCGTGCTGGCGCTGGATCTCTCGCCGGCCATGCTGGCGCGTGCCCAGCAGCGCGTGCTGGACGGCCACGTGCGCTTTGTGGAGCACGACATCACCCGTCCGTGGCCGGCGGCGGACGCGGAAGCCGGCGTCGTGGTCGGCAACCTGGTGCTGGAGCACGTGGCCGCCCTTCGCCCCGTGTTCGCCGAGGCGCGCCGGGTGCTGCGGCCCGGTGGCGTGATGTTCATCTGCGAGCTGCACCCTTACCGCCAACTGCGCGGCGCACAGGCGGCGTTCTGGTCCGGCGGCAAGCCCGTGCCGGTCGAGGCCTATGTGCACAGCGTGTCGGACTACGTGAACGCGGCGCTGGACAGCGGCCTTGAGGTGGTACGCCTGGGCGAGTGGCAGGACGAGCCTGTGGGCACGCTGGAGCCTCGGCTGCTGTCCGCGCTGTTCCGACGCCCTCACCAGTAGGCGATCATGCGGCCGGCTGCGACGGCGCCGAGCCAGCACAGCAACGACGTGCCGCCCGCGACCGCGAGCCGCCGGGGCAAGGCGCCCGCGCTGCCGCTCCGCCAAGCGGACGAGGCGTGCAGGGCGGCCGCGTTGACGCCAGCCAGCCCCACGGCGGCGAACTTCGCATAAAGGAACGGGTTCTGGGCGTACTCGACCGCCTTCACGCTGAGCAGCCCGGCGCCGCTGGTGGCAGCCAACACGAAGCCGGCCGCGGCCAACGGAATGGCGGGCCGGGCCAGCGCCGCCAAGGGCACGGCCCGCCAAGCGCCCATGAGCCGCAAGTCGAGCAGCGTGACCGCGCCGAACAGCAGCGCGATGCCCAGCACGTGCGCGAGGTTGACCAGAGGATACAGCCACAGCCCGTCGCGGAGCGTCCGAGCGACGCCGGACGCTTCCAGCCACGCCGCCCACCCCGCCAAGTCCATGCCTTAAACCAATAAGGTCAGAGCCGGTCCGGGTAGATGTCGAAGGTGCGCCCGCTCACGACGACGCGCTCGGTCTTCATTTCCAGGCGATTCGGGTCCTGGTGGCGGTGGCCATAAGCGGTGACGGCCGCCGCGACTGGCAGGGCCTCCGTGGTAAGCCCGGCGCGGGATTGATTGAATGGCGGGCCGAGCACCACGTCCCACACCTTGCCGCCCTCGTCACGCACCTTGATGACGCCGTGCGGATTACCGAGGTTGGCGCTTTGGACGGTGCCGGACAATGAGAAATCCTCTGACCCGTAGCCAGACCAGCCGTGGTGGGCGAGCGCTGGAACGGCGAGCAATGCCAGGCCAGCGAGGCCTAGGACTGCGGCGCGGCGGCCGAATGTCGAAGCGATTCGGTTGAGCATCACGGCCTCTTTTGCTGTGGGAACGGGCAGCTTGACAATGGGACGCGGGAGCTTGGAAGCAAACCCCCCCGGCGCCTGTGCGGGCCGGGTTAGGGCGTCTCGTAGCCGGATATGCGGGCAGCCAGGCGGCCGGCGCTCGGGTCGGAGGTGAACGCGACCATTCCCTCGCGCGTGGTCCGGCGCGGGACGTAGGCGATTTGGAATTGCGAACGCTCCTCGCCGTCCGGTTGCGTGAGCACCACCTCGACCTGCACCGCCTCGGCGATCGCGTTGCCGTCATTCCGCACCGTGACCGGCACGAGGTAGCGTCCGCCTTGCACCACCGTGTCGCCAAGCGACACGTGTAGGTCGGCGGGCGCGTCGCCCAACGTCACCGCCCCATAAGCCAGGTATCCCACGACTGCGGCCACCAACGCGGCGCTTATGCCGAACACCGCCCACTCCAAGGCGTTCTTCTTGGGCGCCGTCATCCGCGCAGCAGCAACCGGCCGGCGGATGCGCCGAGCATCGAGGGCAGGCCGAGCACGACGGTCTGCGACACGCAGGCGAGCGCCCCGGCGCCGTCGAACCGGTGGTAGAACCACAGGTTCAGGGCGGACGCCAGCAGCGCCACGGCGTAGGTCACGACCGTGCCCGACAGGGCTTCCAACCATGGTCCGCCCGGCGCGTCCTGCCCGACCAGGCCGCCGTAGGACAGGATGGTGGCGCCGATGCCGAACGACACGGCGCAGAGCCCGAGCAGCCGCCACAGCGATGCGTGCGCGCCGATCCGCGCGACCTCCTCGACCGGCGCCGTGCTGGCGGCGAACAGCAGCGCGCCGCACGCCGCCAGCGCGACCTGGCCTATGAGGCCCTGGCGTTCAGGCGCCGGCGCGGGGCTGGCGCCGGCGTCCTGTTGCTCTGAGCCGTCCGCCTCCGGACCATCGCCAAGCTCGATGTTGCCGACGGACACGCCGAGCGCGGCCTTCATGGCGGCCAGCACCACCTGCCCAACCACGTCGTCCAGCGGATCATTGGGGCCGATCTGGTCAAGCAGGAACAGCAGGGTGGCCGCGATCAGCAGGCCCAGCCCCATCTCCTCGATGGCGTCGATCAGGACCTCGGCCAAGCTATGGTCACGGCGCAAGCCGGCATAGAGGTTGATGCCGACCAGCAGCACGAGGGTCGCGCCGGTCAGCCCGAGCAGGCGCAGCGGACTGCTGACGGTTCCGGCGACCCAGACCTCCTCGGTCAGGAACAGCGGCAGGCTGAACACCAGGCCACCCGCCGCGCCGCGGGCGTACTGGCGCAGGGACTGGGCTGGTGGACGCGCCGGCTGGCCGGCCAGTGTCAGATCGGCTTTCCCTCGCTGGCGCTCCATGCCTCGTGCATCAACTCGTTGCTCGGCAATGCCGGGTCCGTGACTTTTCGCGCGGCCTGGGCGCCCACGACCGGCAGCCCGGCCGGGTCCAGCAGGCCCACTTGCACCAGCACCGACGCCTGGTCCCAGTAGATGTGCTCGTGCACCAGCTTGTCGCCCTGGAACTGCACGATCGCCACCAGCGCCACCTCGACCGTGCGTCCAGTGGGGGCCACGCCGGGCAGCATCCAATCCACGGTGGTGGTGTGGGTGAAGCGGAACAGCATCTCGTCCACCACGCGGTCTGCGCCGACGGTGCGGCTGATGGGCGTGAGCGTGGTGTCGGGTGGGTTGCCGCCGATAAAGTGGTATTTGTAAAAACGCTTCAATTGGTCATGCCCGACGCCGCCGGTCATGGTGGGGATGTGGTTGACGTAGGGCGCATCCACCATCGTCGCCATGACGCCGTCCACGTCGCGCATCTCGAACTCGAGGCGGCAGTGCTCCTCCCACAGGGAAACCAAGTCGTGGTGCGTTGTGAGGACATCCATTGCGAGGGCTCCTTTTTCCTGATGAGACGAACGCGTGGGCGCGGACGGGTTGCCGCTGGCGTGAAGCTTGCTGAAGAATTAAGCAGGGTGCCAGCGCCAAACCACGGGAGACCCATCCATGCTTGACCTGCCGCGCGTCCGGGCTGAGTTCCCTGGCCTGGATGCCGACATGGTGTTCATGGACAACGCCGGCGGGTCGCAGACCCTGCGCCGGGTGGTGGACCGGATCGGCGAGTTCCTGCTGACCAGCAATGCGCAGTTGGGCGCGAGCTACGAGACCTCGGTGCGCGCCGGGGAGCGCGTGGCCGAAAGCCGGGTGCGGGCGGCCGAGCTGGTGAACGCGGCGGGGTCGGACGAAGTCGTGATGGGCGGGTCCAGCACCGCGCTGCTGCGCACCCTGGTGCAGGGTCTCGCGCACCTGTTCCGGCCCGGCGACGAGGTCGTGGTCACCAACCTGGACCATGAGGCCAACATCGGCGCTTGGATGGCTTTAGTTGAGCGGGGCGTGCGCGTCCGGGTCTGGGAGGTGGACCGGGACAGCTTGCGGCTGGAAATCCCGGAGTTGCAGGCCCTGTTGACCGGGCGCACCCGGATGGTGGCGCTGACCTATGCGTCCAACGTGCTGGGCGGCATCACGCCGGTGGCGGAGGCGGTGCGGCTGGCGCGGCAGGTGGGCGTCATGGTGTGCGTGGACGGCGTGGCGTACGCGCCGCACCGGGCCATCGACGTGCAGGCGCTGGATCTCGATTTCTATGTGTTCAGCTTCTACAAGGTGTTCGGGCCGCATTACGCCATGCTGTATGGCAAGCGCCAGCACCTGCTGCGCATGGCGAACCTCAACCATGACTTCATCGCGGCGGACGACATTCCCTATAAGCTGCAGCCCGGCAACCAAAACTACGAGCTGGGCTGGGGCGCTGCTGCCATCGGCGAGTACCTGGCCGACTTGGGCGGTGGGCCGGACCGCCGGGCCGGCATCGTGTCCGCCTACGGCCGCATCGCCATGCACGAGGCTGCGCTGTCTGAACGCCTGCTGTCCTATCTGCGCGGGCGCAACGGCGTCACCATCTGGGGCGACCCGGACCCCGATCCGGCACGCCGCGTCTCGACCGTGAGCTTCACGGTGCATGGCATGCCGTCCGAAGCCGTGGTGCGCGCGGTGGACCGCCACCGCATCGGCATCCGCTTCGGCGACTTCTACGCCCGCCGCTTGATCGATGCGCTGGGCCTGCGTGAACAGGGCGGCGTCGTCCGGGTGTCCATGGTGCACTACAACACGCTGGATGAGGTGGACCGCCTGATCCGCGCGCTGGACGAGGCGTTCTAGCCCGCGTGGCACACGGCTTGCTTTGTAGTCCGGGAATGGTTGAACCCGGCACTATCGAGCTGATTGGCGTGACGAAGCGCTACGGTGCCGCGACGGCGGTGGATGCGGTGTCGCTGCGCATCGCCGCCGGGGCATACTGCTGCCTATTGGGTCCGTCCGGCTGCGGCAAGACCACGACCTTGCGGATCGTGGCCGGGCATGAGGTCTCGACTGAGGGCACCGTGCGGGTCGGCATGGAGGACGTGACCGCGTCGCCGCCGGGCAAGCGGGGCACGGCGATGATGTTCCAGAGCTACGCGCTGTTCCCGCACCTGAGCTGCCTGGACAACGTGGCGTTCAGCCTGAAGCTGCGCGGCGAACGCAAGGCGGCGCGGCGGGCCAAGGCGCATGAGTTCCTGGCGCGGGTGCGGATGGAGGCTTACGCGGACCGTCTGCCGGCGCAGCTCAGCGGCGGGCAGCAGCAGCGGGTGGCGCTGGCCCGGGCGCTCATTACCGGGCCGCGCGTGCTGCTGCTGGACGAGCCGCTGTCGGCGCTGGACCCGGAGCTGCGCATCCGGATGCGGGAGGAGCTGAAGCGGCTGCAGCGGGAACTCGGCATGACGTTCGTGCACGTGACGCACAGCCAGGAGGAGGCGATGGCGCTGGCCGACCTCATGGTGGTGATGGATGCTGGGCGGGTGGTGCAGGCGGCACCCCCGCGCGAGGTGTTCGAGCGTCCGGCCACCGCGTTCGTGGCGCGCTTCATCGGCGGGCACAACGTGCTGCCCGGCGGCAACCGCCTGGTGGCGGTGCGCGCCGACAAGTGCCGGCTGGGGCCATCCCCGGGAGGGCAGGTCTCCGGCCCGGTCGTGGCGGTCGAGTACCAGGGCGCCGTGGTGCGCGTCGTGGTGCAGCACGGCGACGCGGACGAGGCCACGGTCCTGGTGCCCGACCACGAGTTCCACGCCGCTCCCATTGCGATTGGCGAACCAGCTACGGTGGGCTGGTCCGCCGAGCACGCCCACCCCGTTTCCTGAACCCCCTTCCGAGGAGCTTCGTCATGAGCACGACCCGCCGCACCGTACTAAAGGCCGCCGCTGGCGTGGCCGCCACGTTCCCCACGGGGTTCCCGACCATCTGGGCGCAGAACATCAAGAACATCACCCTGCGCCAGTTCGGCACCGGCGTCTCGGCGCTGAACCCAATCGCCGAGCGGGTGAAGCAGGATTTGGGCTTCACCTTGCAGATGACAGCGCTCGACACCGACGCGGTGGCGCAGAAGGCGGTGACCCAGCCGCGCAGCTACGACGTGGCGGACATTGAGTACTTCCTGTGCAAAAAAGTCTTCCCGACCAACGTGCTGCAGCCGATGGACACTAAGCGGATCAAGGAGTTCGACCGCCTCGTGCCGATCTTCACCACCGGCAAGCTCACGCCCAGCAGCACCGTCGGCCAGGGCACCGCGCCGCATACCGTGAGCTTCGTGGACGGCCCGACGTCCGTGAAGTTCACCGCGCAGCCGAGCGGCTGGATGACGCTTATTCCCACGATTTACAATGCCGACACCCTCGGCATCCGCCCAGATTTGGTGGGCCGGCCGATCACCCAATGGAAGGACCTGGTGGACCCGGCGTTCAAGGGCCGTGCCAGCATCCTGAATATCCCGGGCATCGGCATCATGGACGCGGCTATGGTGATGGAGAGCCTCGGCCAACTGAAGTACGGCGACAAGGGCAACATGACCCGCGCCGAGATCGACCAGACCGTCGCATTCCTGATCGAGACCAAGCGCGCCGGGCAGTTCCGTGCGTTCTGGAAAAGCTTCGACGAGAGCGTGAACCTTATGGCCGCCGGCGAGGTGGTGATCCAGTCCATGTGGTCCCCGGCCGTCACCGCGGTGCGGTCGCGCGGCATCGCCTGCACGTACCAGCCGCTGGCCGAGGGCTATCGCGGCTGGGGCGGCGGCCTCGGCATCGCCCGGCACCTGAGCGGACTGGAGCTGGACGCGGCGTACGAGTACATTAACTGGTACTTGTCCGGCTGGGTCGGCGCGTATCTGAACCGGCAGGGCTACTACAGCGCCGTGCCGGACACCGCCAAGCAGCACATGACCACCGACGAGTGGGGCTATTGGATGGAGGGCAGGGCCGCCGCGGCCGACATCGTGAGCCCGGACGGCAAGGTGATCGACAAGGCCGGCGCGAAGCGGGACGGCGGGTCGTTCCAGGAGCGCATGGGCAAGGTCGCGTGCTGGAACTCGGTGATGGACCAGGACCGCTACATGGTCCAGAAATGGAACGAGTTCGTCGCAGCCTGATGCGGCCCTACCTCCAGGCCACGCCTCTGGCTGCGGTGCTGCTTGGGTTCCTGCTGCTGCCGCTGCTGATGATCCTGGTGGTGAGCTTTTGGGACTACGACAGCGTGCGCGTCATCCCGGCGTTCATGCTGGACAACTACCGGGACGTGCTGGGGTCCAACGTCACGTGGCGGACCTATGGCAACACGGTGAAGTACGCGGCCCTGGTCTGGGCGGTCACGGCGCCGCTTGGGTTCGGGGTCGCGTATTTCCTGGCGTTCCACGTGCGTTCCACGGCCATGCAGACCGTGCTGTTCCTGGTGTGCACGGTGCCGTTCCTGACCAGCAACATCATCCGGATGATTTCCTGGGTGCCGTTCCTGGGACGCAACGGGCTGGTGAACGGGGCGCTGCTGGGCGTGGGCGTCATCGACCGGCCGCTGGAGGCGCTGCTGTTCTCCGACTTCGCCATCGTGCTGGCGTTCGTGCACCTGTATGCGCTGTTCATGGTGGTGCCGGTGTTCAACTCGATGATGCGGATCGACCGGCGGCTGATCGAGGCGGCGCGCGACGCTGGCGCCACGGGGCTGCAAGTGGTGTGGAACGTGGTGCTGCCGCTGTGCCGGCCCGGCCTCGGCATCGGCACCATTTTCGTGGTGACGCTAGTCATGGGCGATTTCATCACGGTGCGGCTGATGGGCGGCGGGCAGCGGGCGTCGGTCGGGCTGATGATCTCGAACCAGATCGGGCTGTTGCAGTACCCCGCTGCCTGCGCCAATGCGGTGGTGCTGCTGGCGGTCGTGCTACTAATGGTGGCCTGCATCCTGCGCGTCGCCAACATCCGGCGGGGGCTGTAGCGGTGGCGCGGGTGCTGCTAGGCCTGCTGTTCGCCGCGTTCGTGCTGTTCCTGTACGGGCCGATCCTGACCATCGTGCTGCTGTCGTTCGGCGGGCCGGACAGCGGGCTCACCTTCCCGATGCGCGGCGCGTCGCTGCACTGGTTCCGGCAACTGTTCGCGACGCAGGCGGTCGGCGACCTCGGCGCGGCGCTGCAACGCACGGTGGGGCTGGCCTTGATGGTCACCACTGTCACGGTCTGCGCAGCACTGGCTGCGGGGCTTGGGTTCCGGCGGCGGTTCCGGGGCAGCGGCACGTTATTCGCGTTGGCGCTGGCTAGCCTGATCGTGCCGTCAATCCTAATCAGCCTGGGTGTCGGGCTGCTGTTCAGCCAGGCCGGGCTGGACACGGCGTGGTGGAGTTCCGCGTTCGGCGCGCAGCTCACCTGGACCCTGCCGTTCGGGTTGCTGATCATGTTCGCCGTGCTGAACCGGTTCGACGGCTCCTGGGAAGAAGCCGCGCGCGACCTTGGCGCAACGCCCTGGCAGACCTTCCGCCTGGTGGTGCTGCCGATTTTGCTGCCCAGCATCATTGGCATCGGCCTGTTCGGCTTTACGCTGAGCTGGGACGAGTTCCCGCGCACGCTGCTGACGGCCGGCAGCGACAACACGCTGCCGCTGGAGATTTACGGCATGACCACGAACGTGACCTCGCCGGTGCTGTATGCGCTGGGCGCGGCCACGACCGGATTGTCGCTGCTGGCGATCGTGGGCGCGTTGCTGGTGATCCGCACGCTCGCGGCCCGGCGCGGCCAGGTGTGAGCCAGCCTACTTCGTGCCGTACAGCCGGTCCCCGGCGTCGCCAAGGCCGGGGCGGATGTAGCCGTGCTCGTCCAGTTGGCGGTCGATGGCGGCGGTGAACACCGGAACGTCCGGGTGTTCATGCCGCAGCACTTCGAGGCCCTCCGGCGCTGCCAGCAGGCACACGAAGCGGAGCTGCACCGCGCCGGCCTGGCGCAGCCGGGTGAGGGCGGCGGCGGCGGAGTGGCCGGTGGCGAGCATCGGGTCCACCAGGATCACCAGACGCTCCGGCAAGTCGTCCGGCAGCTTCAGGTAGTACTCGACCGGCACCAGGGTGGCGGGGTCCCGGTACAGGCCGATATGCCCCACGCGGGCGGAGGGGACCAGGTCCAACATGCCGTCCAAGATGCCGGTGCCGGCGCGCAGGATCGGCACGAAGCACAGCTTCTTGCCGGACAAATGCGGCGCCTCCATCGCCTCCATCGGCGTCTCGATGGCGACGTTCTCCAGCGGCAGGTCGCGGGTGACCTCGTAGGCCATCAGCAGGCTGATCTCCCGCGCGATCTGCCGGAAATCAGCGGTGGGAGTGCCCTTCTGCCGCAGCAGCGTAAGCTTGTGCTGCACCAGCGGGTGGTCCAGCACGGTGACGTTGGGAAACATGCGGGCGTGTTCTTTCAGTTGAGATTTAGTCAGGTTTTGCGCGCGCGCAGGTAGCCTATAACTGTAAACACCAGCCAAAAAACCTGCGTGACGAATGCTGCGAGGTTGAAGGCCCAGAATAGTGAGAAGATCACCGCCAGCCCGCCTATGGCGTTGAGGGCAGTGTAACGCACATCCGCCAGCCCGAGCTTGCCCAACTGCAACCCGGCGTACGCCGTGACGTATAATGCGACGCCAAGCAGCCCAACCGCGTCAGGGATCGTCATGTGAAGCGGCTGCTTGCCAGCTTCGCATCCATCAAAACACCGTCCCGTCGCTCAGCACCTGCAACGGCGGTCCGCCGCCTTGCCGGCGCTCGGCGGCGATGGCGCGGCCGGCGGCCCAGGTGCCGCCCTCTAGGATGCGCGACAGCGGCAGCGATGCCTCATCCCGGCCCAGGCGCTCGCGGATCAAGGGCGCCAAGCGGTCCAGCAGCGCCACCGTGAGCGCGCGCCACTCCACCACGGCCTCGTGCCCCACCGGCAGCGGTTGCTGCGCCAGCGCCGGGTCATGCAGGCGCAGCACGCCGAGGTCCAGCAGCAGGCCGCCGTTGCGGTACTCCGGCAGGCCGGTCAGGTCCGAGACGCCGGTGACCGGGACGCCCGCATCCTCGAACACCTCGATCAGCGAGTAGGCCAGCCACTGCGACAGCTTGTGGAACGGCACCAGGCCGTCGTGGGGCGCGGCCGGATGTGGCCATACGTCGCCCAGGCTGCGCCCCTCCAGCACGATGCGGGGCGGCCAGACCGGTCCAAACCCGTCCAGCAACGCGCTCAGGATATTCGTGGCCCGGACGGTGCCGGCGGTGGCCAGCGCGTCAAACAGGTTGCCGACGCGGCCCGGCCCGAACAGGTCCGGCCGGGCCAGCAGCGCCGCGCCCAGGTTGCGCAGCAGCGCGGCGCGGCCGTCCAGCCCGGCCAAAGGGTTGCTGTCCGACACCTGGAATGCGCGGCCGAGCGCCGCCGCGTCAATGCGCGACAGGCCGCCCGCGTCCGCCCGCGCGCCGCCATCCTCGGCGAACAGCCCGGCGCGGAACGCGTCAAAGCTGGCGACGGCCAGGCCTTCCGAGCGGGTCAGCACGGTGCCGGTGGCCTCGCGGTATTGCCAGCCCGGCCCGGCGCCGGCGTCCAGCAGCACGCCCACGACGCACAGGTCGATGCGGGTGCGGGCCAGCTCGGCCGTATCCAATCCGTCCAGCGTGGCGGCGAACGCACCCCAGCGGTCCACGCCGCCGGCGGCGAAGTGACGCCAGCGGGCGTGGTGCGGGATACTGAGCGTGGGGTAGTTGCGCCGGATCACCTGCGCCGTGTAGTCCGCCGCCGCTGGCAGCCGGTCCGGGTCCACGCTGAAATGCGCAAGCCCGTCCGCCTCGGCTACCGCCAGCAAGCCAGTGCAGCGCTCCCGCACGGCGGCGGCGCTGCATAGCCAGGCCGCATCAGGCATCCAGCACGCGGCCCTTCGGCTCATGCAACTCGGCCGCGTCCGGCACCGTGTCCGTGTAGTATCCGGCCGCCTTTTTCGCATCCATCTCCACGCTCGCGTCGGCCGGAATCAGCCAGTCCGGGATCGGCACCCGCTGCACCACCTCGATGCCGCTGCCGACGATGGGGGCGTATTTCAGGTTGCTCATGGACACCAACTGGTCAATCCGGGTGATGCCGAGCCAGTGCAGCACGTCGGGCATCAGCTCCTGGAAGCGCATGTCCTGCACCCCGGCCACGCACTCGGTGCGCTCGAAATAGGCGTCGGCCCGGTCCCCGCCCTCCTGGCGCTTGCGGGCGTTGTAAACCAGGAACTTGGTGACCTCGCCGAGCGCGCGGCCCTCCTTGCGGTTGTAAACCACGACGCCGACGCCGCCCGCCTGCGCCATCTGGATGCAGACCTCGATGCCGTGCGCGAGGTAGGGGCGGCAGGTGCAGATGTCCGAGCCGAACACGTCGGAGCCGTTGCACTCGTCATGGATGCGGCAGGCAATGCGGGTTTCCGGCCGGCCGAGGCGCGCTGGGTCTCCGAACAGGTACACCGTCATGCCGCCGATGGGGGGCAGGAACACATCGAGGTCCGGCCGGGTCACCAGTTCCGGGAACATGCCGCCGGTGTGCTCGAACAGCGCGCGGCGCAGGTCCGGCAGCGCGATGCCGAAGCGCCGGGCGACGCCGGGCAGGTGCCATACTGGCTCGATGGCGATCTTGGTCACGCGCACGTCGCCGGCCTCGGTCAGCACCTCGCCGTCGGGCGCCAGGCGCCCAGCGCGCACGGCCTCAAGGATTTCCGGCATGTTGATGTGCGCGCGGGTGACGGCGATGCTCGGGCGCACGTCCTGCCCGGCGGCGATCTCGTCGGCGAAGGCCTCGGTGGACAGGTGCCCCCACGGGTCGAGCGAGACAATGGCGTCCGGGTCCGTCCACTGCGGGAACGGGCCAATCGGCACCGCGGGCCGGGTGTTGGTGAGGTCCGGGCGGTGCGCCGGGTCGAGCTGCCCCGCGGCGATGGCGAGCGCGCGGTACAGCGAGTACGCGCCGGCGTGGGTGCCGATGGCGTTGCGCCCCGGCGCGGCATGCAAGGTCGCCACCACCGGGCCGCGCGCCCGGGCTTCACCGGCGCCCCACGTCAGCGGGCGGCTGCCGATGACATTGCGCGGGTGGGACGTGAGCACGATCGCGCGCGGGACCGTCTTGGGCTCGTTTGGCCGTCGCGGTGGGGTGGGAACGTCCATGACTTGTCCTGTGCTGCGCCGCACCACGCTAGGGATGATTGCCCAGCGCGGTCAATGTATGGTCACGTTAAAGGTTTGGGGTTCCATTTAGGATTTGTCCAAGCGTCTCACGGAACCGTGCCGCGCCGTGGTCCGCCCCTAACCGCGCTAGGGCTGCTGACTGGGTTGCCGTCCAGCGGTCCGACTCCTCATGCAATTGGATGCCCGCGGCGGCGAGCGTGGCCGGGTCGTCGTGGGCAAACAACTCGGTGCCCGCATCCCAGCCAAGCTGGTTGGCGATCAAGCTAGTCGCCAGCACCGGCAGCCCGGCCGCGCCGGCCTCCAGCACCTTGATCGGCACCCCAGCGCCGAACCTCGTGGGCGCCACGAACACGCGCGCCCGGTCATAGAGCGGTCCGAGGTCGTCGACGGGGCCGAGCAGGCTGATGCCCGGCGCCCGAAGCTCCGCCGGGTCAGTGTGCAGCGCTCCGGCCACCTCAAGCTTGGCGTCGGGGAGCGCCGCGCGGATTTGCAGCCAGACGGCGTTGATGAACCAGCGCAGCCCGTCCCAATTCGGCGACTGCCGTTCCAGCAGGCGGCCCACGAACAAGAAGCCGCCGCGGGTGTCGAATGCCGGGCCGGGCCGGGGGTGGACGGGGTGGCTCAGCACGTGGACCGGGGCGGGCTGGCTGGCGCGGAACACTGCTGCCTCGGTGGGCGTGACGGCCACGATGGCGTCAACGTCCCGGGTCAAGGCGATCTCCTGCGCCAGCAACGCGGCCTGCTCGTCCGGGCCAAGCGCGCGGCCTTCGAGCGCAGCCTGCTGCGCCTGGCGCGCGGAGAATAGCGCCTCCGCGTCATAGATCAGGCGCGCGCCGCCCAGGGCCTCATTGGCGTCGCCGATGGCGGCGCGCAGGACCCGCATGTGTTCTGGGCGGCTGACCAGCACCGCGTTATAAAACCCGCATCGTGCCCGCAGGAAGTCTCGCAGCCCGACGCCAGTGCAGATTTCGATTTCTGGCGCCAGCTCGACGCGGGCTGCGCCCCAGCCGGTGTCCCCGGCGTCGAGCGGATAGAGCGTCACCGCCCAGCCCAGCGCGGCGGCCTCGTTCAGGATGGCCTGGGTGCGCGGGTAGCCGGCGCCCATGACGCGGAGCGGGACGAAGCCGTCGATGACCAGCAGGCGCCGGCGGCGCACGGGGTCGCGCGCGAACAGGGCGGCGGGAGCGGCCGGGTGCTGGGCGCGGAAGCGCATGCGGTCTTGGGCGGTCGGGGGCTGGGGCAACGGGCCGAAGTGGTCCACGGCGGCGAAGGGTTCATAGACCACGCGCTGCCCGGCCGCGCGCACGCGGGCACAGTAGTCGGCGCTGGCATACTCGGCGCTGGCATAGGCCGGGTCCAGGCCGCCGAGCGCGGTGAATAGGGCGAGCGGGGTGAGCAGGAAACCCGGCGGGACAAAGCCGGTGTCGCGGCGGAACCCGGCCTCGCCCGCCTGCACCGGCAGGCCGCGTCCGTATGGGTCCAAGCCGCCATCGGACCAAACGATGCCCCCGGCCTCCCGCACTGCGCCGCCCGGCGTCAGGATGCGGCCGCCGACTGCGCCAGCGCCGGCGTCCAACGTCTCCAGGGCCGCCCTGAGCGCGCCAGGTTGGGGGAACGCGCCGGGGTCCAGCAGCAACAGCGCCCGTCCGCGCGCCGTCGTTGCGGCATCGGCCATGGGCAGCGCCCGGACCGGGTCCGCGCGCGCCAGCACCGCGTTGCCGCCGGGATCGCTGGGGACCACAAAAAGCTCGGCCGCCGGGCCGTCCTGCGTCAGCAACGCGCGCAGGCAGCCCAACAGCAGGTGCGCCGGGCCGGAGGCGGTAATCAGCACGGAGATGTCCGGGGCCGGGCAGGGCGGGAAGGCCAGGCGTTGGTCCGAGGCGAGGAATGCCGAGAGTTCAGCCAGCAGCGCGTCAGGATGCAGGGCGGGTTCGGGGCCTGTGGGAGGCGGCGGAACGGGCGTGCGGACCGTTCCGGGAATGCGCCGCCCGACCGCCTGCAACAGCCGCCACGACGTGCTGGCCTGGACCGTGCGCAGCGCGTCCTCGGCCGCCTGCGCCCGCGCTTCGGCCTGGCGCAGCGCCAGGTCGCGTTCGTGCGCCAGGGTAGCGAACACGCGGGACTGCGCCAGCGCGGCCTGCAACTGGGACTGGTCGTCCGGTCCGTCCGTCAACGCGTCAAGCCGGCCTGAGCAGCCCGGCATAGAGCGGCGCCAGCGTTTCCGCCATGCGTCCCAGGCTGAGGCGGCCACGGACCTCGTTGGGACACCCGGGCAGGCCCTCCCGCAAGGCACGGCGCACCAGGTCGCGGAACGACTGCGGCGTGTCGGCGACATAGACGCCCTGACCCAACACGTCCTGCACCAGCGGGCCGTAGCCCTCGATGGCGTGCGAGGTGGCGATGACCGGGCAGCCGCTGGCCAGCGCGTCGGCGGTCTTGAGCTTGGCGCCGGCGCCGATGTGCACCGGGACGATGACGCAGGACGCGGCGGCGAAGAACGACGCCTTGTCCGCGTCCGCCACGTAGCCCCAGGCGCGGAGGCGCACGTCGTTCACCGACTGGAAATCCTGGAAGCGCGCGTCCGCCCGGAGCGCCGCGCCAAGCGCGCCGGCCACCCAGACCTGTTCGTCCTGCGCGAGGAACCCGAGGCTGTTCGGGAATGTGGTGAAAAACCCCTCGACGTTCGGCCAGTAGGCGCTGCCCATCAGCGCGGCGTAGCGGCACCGTGCGTCGCGCGCCGCCCGGCTGAATGCGGCGTGCACCACCGGGTAGCCCCAGGCGAGGTCGGACACCGGCGGCACGTAGGCGACCTCCCGCCCGCTGTCCCGGGCAATCTGGGCGGCCTCGATGTCCGAGATGGACAGCACGAGGTCGGCGGCGCGGGCGAACTCGGTCTCCAGCAGCCGGGTCGCCTCCACGAGCCGGTCCGCGCCGGGCCGCTTCAGGCCAAGCTCGAACAGGGCCGGGCGGGCGCTCCACTCGATGTTCTGGCTGGAATACACGACGCGGGGCCGCTGTTCCCGGGGCAGCGCGCGTTGCAGGATAAGCCAGCTCCAGGGGTGCTCGACGTGCACCACGTCGGGGCGGAAGCGGGCCAGCAGCGTCCGCAACTGATCGACCACGCCCTCGTCGCGGGCGGCGTCCCGGGCCACGTGCAGGTCGCCGAACACCAGGTCGCCCAGGGCGCGGCGGGCGACGGCCGGCTCACCCAGCACGATGTCGTGGATGCCCCACTCCCCGGCTGGGAAAAAATCCGCGTGGTAGATGCCGACCGTATCGACGTGCCAGCCGGCATGGCGTAGGGCGTGCACGATGCTCGCGGCGCGGACCTGTCCGCCGTGGCGCGGGACGGCGACCGGGAACGGCGTCAGCGCTAGGCAGCGAGGCATGGCTCGCCCTTCGCGGGTTGCGGCGTGGAAACCGCGAGGGCGATGGTGCGGATCGCGTCGGCGAACTCCTCGTAGGCCGGGCCGCGGTATCCGGCGGCGGCGGCGCGAAGCTCGTTCAGCCGGACGTCGTCCTCAATCAGGCGGCGCAGCTCGTTCATCCAGGCCATGAAGTCGAGCGGGTCGTGCGCGGGCATCAGGCCCTCGGTTGCCTCGATCAGCGCCGGGCAGTCGGCGACGACGACCGGGGTGCCGAACGACAGGCTTTCGGCGGCGGCGAGGCCATAACCCTCAGACAACGCGGGGAACAAGGTGAAGCGGGCGTGGCGGTAAATCCAGATCAGCTCCGCGTCGCTGGCTCGGTCGAGGATCATGAGGTGGCTGCGCAGGCGGTAGTTGCGCTCGCTCAGCAGGCGCACGGTCTCGGTGCCCCAGCCCCACTTGCCGACGAACACCAGGATCGGCAGGTCCTCTGGGCTGAACTCCAGGCGCAGGCGGTCCCAGAGGTGCAGCAGCATCTGGTGGTTCTTGCGGGTTTCGATGGTGGAGCAGAACACGGCGAAGCGGCGGCCCGCCAGCTTGGGAACCGAGACTTCGCCGATCTCGTCGGCGCGTTCACGCAGGAAGCTGGGCAGGTAGGCGTGGCTGAGCGGCGGGGACAGGCCGTTCGGCTCGCTGATGTAATCGGAGTACTGGTCGGCGCTGAACTTGGAGATCGCCAGCAGGTGCGCGGCGCTGTGGCCGATCTCGACCCAGTGGCGGTGGTAGATGTGCGGCGGGCTGGGCGTCGAGAACGGATACTGCATCGCGATCACGTCGAAGATGACCGACACGTAACGTACCCCGTCATAGCGGCAGATGCGGTGCAGGTAGGCGTAGTCGAGGTAATCCCAGGAGTTGCCCATCGACAGCAGAACGCTGCCGCGGCGGAAGCGGATTGTGCCCGGCGGAGGCTCAGGCTCGGTCGGCGGCTCCAGTTCAAGTGGCGGCATTGGAGCAATAAGCTCGGCTGGGGCGGGCAGGTCAGGGAGCGGCGTTTCCAGGACTGGCCGTTCTAGGGCCGGCACCTCAAGCTCAAGCGGCTCGGGCCTGGCGGCCGGCGTCAGCGTGTGGAGGTCTGGCCGAAGCAGGTGCCGGCCAGCGTCGAGGGCGCTGCGCACCGCGCTGGTCACGCCATAGACGACCGAGTGGCCGCCACGGGCGACGTGCAGGCCGATCCGGCGCGTGCCGCGGACGACAAGCCGGCGCGGCAACCCCTGATGCGGCGTGACCGGCAACAGGCGCACGGCATAGTGGATCAGCATGGTGTTGAACGTGTGCGCCGGGAGCGTCGATGCGGTGCGCAGGCGGCGGAGCAGCAGGCGGGCGGTGACCGGCTCGGGCGGCCGGGGAGGCTCGATTTCCGGCTCCGGCTCCGGCTCCTGTTCGGGTTCCGGCTCGGGTTCGGGAACCTGCGCCAGCTTGAGGGGGGCGGGCGCTTCCGGCTCCGGCTCAGCCTTCCAGTGGATCGCCGGCGCGGCGGCGGCTTGCTCGTAACGGTGGAACAGCAGCCGGCGCAGCAGCGCGGCCTCGTCCCGTGCAAGGCCGCGAAAACCGCCCAACCCCGCGTCAAAGATCACGAAGCGGATGTCGAGCGCCGGGTCGCGCGCGAGGAACTCGGCGACGTAGTGCTCGGTCCGGACCAGGCCCACCGGTGTTTCCAGGCCAAAACGGATGATGAGCGAGGCGTCGTAGTAGATGCGCCGCCGCTCCGGCGACGGCTCCTGGTCGTATGGATCGTCGGGGACGGAAGGGACGCGATCGGCAGCCGGCCGCTCCATCAAGCGTTCCCGGTCCGCCTGGGCCAGTTGCGCGTCCCGTTCGGCGCTGAGCGCGCGCAGCTCCGCGTCCGCCCGCGCAGCGACGGCCTCCTGCAAAGCGGCGTCGAGCTTCTCCGCCTCAGCGGCCACGGCGGCCTTTTCCGCGGCGGCTTGTTCCAGCGCCGCCTGCTGCGCCGCATGTCGTTCGGCCAACTTCTGCGCGTGCCCGGCCGCCTGCCGGTCGTCCAGCGCATCCATCAGCTCGGCCACCGGCGGTTCCGACGTTTGCGCCGAAAGCGCTTTCCGGATGCCGGCGGCGCTGAGGTAGTCGTCGAACACGTTGGGCGGGCGGGAGAAAGCGGGTGCGAGCGCGGCTTCATGCTCGTGGGCGGCGTAGTAGCGGTTGAGACCGTCGAAATAAACCAGGCTGTACCCCGACTGCAGCAGCCCCGGCTCCCATACGGCATGCGTCGGCTCGGGCGAGTTCGGCTCGGTCGCCTCGATCACAACGAGCCATGGGCGGAACCGGGCGAAGTCCGCGCCGGCCAGCACGGCGGCCTCCAGGCCCTCCACATCGATCTTGAGGAAATGGATGTCCTGCGGCGCGTGCACGGCGCAGATGTCGCGGAGCGTCGTGACCGCGACGGTCCGCTCATGCACCTCCAGCCCCGCCGCCCGGTGCCGCCCGGCAATGCCGGAGTCGAGCGTCGAAAGCCCAGTCGTCGGAATGTCGTAGAACACCCGCTCGCCGGCCGTGTCCGAAACGGCGACGTCCAGCACCAAATCCCCTGGCCGTGCGACAGCCAGCGCGCTGTGCTTATCGGCGTTCGGCTCAATGTCGATGCCGCGCCAGCCGCGCTCATAGAACGCGAGGGTGACGCTGTCCTCCCGCGGGTCCCAAGCGCCGACATCGATGTAAAAGCCACGGTCCACGTGCTTGAGCGCCCGCCACAGCATGACATCTTCGAGGTTCTGGCTGTAGGAGATGAATGTCACGGCGGCCTTTGGATTCCGGTCATGGCGTTCTAACGCGCTTGCGCCGGGGTTGCGACCCTAAGGTGCCCGCTTGCTGACGCCCAGGCTATCCGAACCCCAGGAAGCCAGGGCAGTCCGCAATAGCCGGCGCGGCGCGCAGCCGGCCGAGGTCCGGCACCGGCCGCGCGGTGCGGACGTCCCCGGCCAATAGCCGTTCCAACGCGGCCGCCACCGCCAGGACCTTGGCGTCCCCGCCGCGCGGCCCCACGATCTGCAGCCCGAACGGCATGCCGTTATGGTCCAGGCCCACCGGCAGCGACACGGCCGGGTGCCCCACGACCGTGACGGCGTAGGCCAACGCCAGCCAATGGAAGTAGGTCCTGGTGGGCCGGCCATCGATGGCGGTGGGGTACAGCTCGGTCCAGGCGCGCGGGCTGATGGTCACCGCGGGCGACAGGATTACGTCGAACCGGTCGAAGAAGCGCCTCCACCGGTGATACAGCACCGTCTGTTGCTGGCCGGCCCGTGCCACATCCAGCGCCGAGTGCCGCAGGCCCGCCGCCACGTCGGCGTGCACGTTCGGCCCCACGCTGTCCGGGGTGTCCCGCACCCGGTCGTGCAGGCCCGCCAGGAACCCGAGCGCCCGCAGCACCTCGAACGTCTCGTCCATGCCGGTGCAGTCCGGGGCGGTGTCCTCGGCGGCGGCGAAGGCATGGCGGAACAGGCCGGTTTTCTCCGTGAACACCTCGGCGATGTGGCGCTCGGTGGGCGCGAAGCCGAAATCCGGGGTCAGCGCCACGCGCATCGAGGAGAGGTCCAGCGTGTCCGGCCGCGCGAAGTCTCTGGCGCGCCGGACCGCCTGGCCCTCGATGGTGGTGGCCAGCGGGTCCGCCGCGCTGTCGGACACCATGGCGGACAGCAGCAGGCACAGGTCGGGGACGGTGCGCGCCATCGGTCCCAGCACGGGCATGATGTTCCAGCCCAGCGGACGCTTTTCGCTAGGGACCAGGCCAGGACTCGGCCGGAAGCCGACGACGCCGTTGAAGGCGGCCGGGTTGCGCAACGAGCCGCCGGTGTCGGACCCGGTGGCGAGCGGCGCCATGCCCGTCGCCAACGCCACGCCGGACCCGCCCGATGACCCGGCCGCCGAGCGGGACGGGTCGAACGGATTGCCGGTCACGCCATAGACGGCGTTGCGCGTGTTGGCGCCGGCGCCCCACTCCGGAACGTTCGTCTTGCCCAGCACGATCGCGCCGGCGCTGCGGACAGCGCGCACGATGCCCTCGTCCTCGTCCGGGACGTGGTCACGGAACAGGACGCTGCCGTAGGTGGTGCGCAGGCCGGCGACGTTCTCGAGGTCCTTCACGCCAATCGGCAACCCGTGCAGCGGGCCAAGGTCCTCGCCCGTCGCCACGGCTGCGTCCGCCGCACGGGCCGCGGCGCGGGCACGCTCGAAGTCCCGTGCCACGACAGCGTTCACCGCGTGGTCGAGCGCTTCGACCCGGGCGATGCAGCTCTCCATCAGCTCCGTTGCGGACAGGGCCTTGGCCCCGATCAGCGCGCGCGCCTCGACCGCCGGGAGATCGCAAGGTTCGGTGGGATAGTCCATTCTGGCAGGTTCCTTTGGTGCCAGAAAACTATACGGCCCGATGTCTCAGGCGACACCCTGCATTGGCACGCCGCCTATGGATGTGCCAGCCGTCAAGGCGTCGCCCAGATTTTCTGCCGCCAGGTTTGGTCGTTGGGGATGAACATCGTGCTCTGGTCGGCCTGGCCGAACATGCGGAACGACTGCGAGTTCAGCGTGTCGGGCCGCCCGATCAAGTAGCCCTGCACCTCGTTGCACTGGTAGGCCTGCAGGATCCCAAGCTGGCTTTCCTGTTCCACGCCCTCCGCGCACACCACCATGCCGAGCCCGGCGCCGAGTTGCAGCATGGAGCGCACGATGGTCTCGGTCCGGCGGCACGAGCCCAAGCCCTCTATGAACATGCGGTCGAGCTTCAGCTTGTCGAACGCGATGTTGCGCAGGTAGCCGATTGAGGAGAAGCCGGTGCCGAAATCGTCGAGCGACAGGCTGACTCCAAGCGCCTTTAGCTGCCCGAGCTCCGGCAAGGCATGGCCGGCCGCCTCGATGAAAACTCGTTCCGTGACTTCAAGCTCAAGCCGGGCAGGTTCCAGCCCGGTTTCCCGCAGGCAGGCCTCGACCAGCCGCGACAGGTCGTTGGACTGGAACCACTTGGCCGAGATGTTGACGGCGACGCGCGTGGGCCGGGGCCAGTGCACCGCCGCCGCGCAGGCGGTGCGCAACACCCAGGCGTCAAGGTCCCGGTGCAGGCCGAGGCTTTCTGCGACCGGCACGAACAGCGCCGGGGAAACCGGGCCATGGCCGGGCCGGTCCCAACGCAGCAGGGCCTCGAACCCATACAACTCGCCAGTGGAGCAGTTCACCATGGGCTGCCACTTAATCAGGAACAGCCCATGCTGGATCGCATTGCGCAGGTCCGCCTCAAACTCCCCGTGCACGGCGTCTGCGGACGCCGAGGCCGCGGCAAGAATGCGGGAGATCTCGTGGTCAGGCGGCATTGGCGGTTGCATCGGCAGTTCTCACCATCGCGGAAAACAGGCTTGAAGGTCTCAGGCAGACGCATGATTGTGACATGTACAGCAGCGAATAGCCCGTTAGAAAGCATTGCCTGCGGACGGAGGCCGCGGGCCGGGGCGCATTTGCAAGGATCGCCGGATCAAATCCATAGTGTCGCCGTTGCACGCACCTCTCCCGCGGCCGACCTTGCCCGGATCATAACCGGACTAGCGCCGCCTCAGGCGTCGTGTTTACGCGCTATTCGTTAAGAAGTGGTTTAAGCGCTGCTTACCGGAGCAGCAGCACGCTGAGCATCGCGATGCCGACCACGATGCGGTAGTACGCGAACGGCGCGAAGCCGTGACGGCTCACGAAGCCGACCACGGCGCGGACCACGAGCAGCGCGGCGATGAACGCCGCGATGAAGCCCACAGCGATGACCTCGCCCCCCTCGACGCTCAGCGTGCCGCGGTTTTTGTAGATGTCATAGACCGTGGCGCCGAGCATGGTCGGTATCGCCAGGAAAAAGGAGAACTCGGCCGCGGTCTTGCGCTCGACACCCAGCAGCAGCGCGCCCAGGATGGTTGCGCCGGAGCGGGACACGCCTGGCACCATCGCCAGGATTTGACAGGCGCCGATGCGGAGCGCGAGGCCGGGCGAGAAGGTGGAGATGTCGCGGACACGGCCAGCCGGCCGGAACCGTTCGACGGCCAGGATCGCGAGGCCGCCGAGGATCAGGCTCACGGACACCACCCAGGGCGAGAACAGCACCTCCTTGATGAAGCGGTAGCCGAGCGCGCCCACCACTGCGGCAGGGAGGAAGGCGAGGGTGATGGCGCCGATGAAGCGCCGCGCGGCCGGGTCGGTCGGGGCGCGGAACAGGACGCCGAACAAGGTGCGCGCATACAGCAGCACCACGGCCAGGATGGCGCCGAGCTGGATGACAATTTCGAACAGCTTGCCCGGCGGGCCTTGGAAGCCCAGCAGGTCCACCAGCAGGATCAAGTGCCCGGTCGAGGAGACCGGAATGAACTCGGTCAGGCCCTCGACCAAGCCGAGGAACGCTGCTTGCAGCAATGTCAGTAAGGTCATGGCCGGGTTCTAACGAACCCTGGACCGTTGCGCCATGGCAACTCAGGCGGCGAACGACAGCCGTTGTTCCGCCGTGCCCAGGCGGACCGTGATCGGCCGGTGGTCCGAAGCCTCGCGCGAGAGCGCGGCGGCGTCGCTGCACACGAGGCCGCGCACCAGGCAGCGGTCGATCCGCAGCGGCCACACATCCAGCGACACGTGCGTTGGCACCCGTGGGCCGACATCGCGGAACCCTGGCAACAACGCCGGGCCGACCAGGTTGTAGTCCCCGAGCACCGCCGCCCGGGGCGGCAGGCGCTGGGCGATGCAACGGAGCTGACGCCGGTTCAGCACCTGCCCGTGCGAGAGGTGCACGTTGGCGACCGAAAATGCGCCGAGGTCGATGATTTGCGCCACCCGCTCGAACATGGCGCCGGACGGCAGGTCCAGCACTTCCGGCGCGGGCAACGGCCCGGGGCTCCACATGGCAAGGCCATGGATACGGCCGGGCAGCAGCACGCGAGCGTATGACCCGCCCAGCCGCACGGGCAAGTCGTCGATCCGCTGGGTGGCCTCCTGCATCAGCAGGAGCTCTGGCTGTTCGCGCCCGACCAGGGCCACGACGTCATCCAGGCTTGCGCCCGTGAGCCGCAGCAGGTTCCAGCTAATAATCTTGATCATTGCGCTCCGGGGCCGGCGGGTGTGGGGCGGGTAAAAGGTTCCGCGGTGCAACATAGGCTCGCTTCCATGAACAAAAAGTTAAGCCGGCGGCTGGTTCGACGCCTTCAAACGCCAGGCCCGCACCAATAGCGTGAGCGCGATCCAGCAGGCCGCCAGCGCCAATGGCACCGTCAGCAGGAATGGCAGGAACAGCCCCACCCCTGCGAGCGCCAGCAGCACCCCGGCGCCAGACGCCATGACCCGCGCCTCGGCCGGCCCTAGCGCCCGGTGGTTGGTGAGGGCAGCGCCGACCGCGCTGCCCAACCCCACCGCGCCGGCGGCGAGCCGCCCGGGACTGCCGCGCCGCACCTCCTGCCGGCGCGGCCCGGTCGCATGCACGCGCCCCAGGTCCAGCACGATTTCGGTCGCATGCAGCAGGTCGGCCCGGAACATGGCCTCCATCCGTTCGGCGAAACCGGCGTCCTCGACCGCCACGTCAAGCTCCCAGTTGCCCATCCAGCTCGCGAGGTTGAGGTTGCTCGAGCCGATCCTGGCCCACCGCCCATCGGCCACGGCGGTTTTGGCGTGCAGCATCGGGCCGTTCCACTCGAACACGCGGATGCCCGCGTCCAGCAACGGCCGGTATCCGGCGCGGGACAGCGCCTTGGCGACAGGGATGTCGGACGCGCCTGGCACCAGCAGGCGCACATCCACCCCGTCCCGCGCGGCGTCGCACAGGGTCTGGGTGTAGGCGGTCGTGCCCACGAAATAGGCGTCGGTGAGCCACAACGAGCGCCGGGCTATGCCGGCGATCAATTGGTCGAACCGGTATAGGCCCATCGTACTGGGCTTGCTGCCGATCACGCGAAGCGAAATGGCGCCAGCCGGCCCCGGCGGTTCCGGCGTTCCGGCCGGAGGCGTTTCCCCGCCGGCATGCGCCCAGCTTTGCGCGAACGCGGCTGCAAGGCCGGCGACGGCCGGGCCGCGCAGCTCGATCCCGGTATCGCGCCACGCGGCCACGCCGCGTGCCGCGTCCCCGACCCACTCGTCGCCCACGCACAGCCCGGACACGAAGCCGACTTGGCCGTCGCAGCACAGGGTCTTGCGGTGGTTGCGGGACAACCAGCCGAGCGGGCTATCGAGCCGTGGGCGGTTAAAGCAGCGCACGTCCACGCCCGCCCCACGCAGGGCGTGCCAAAAGCGCCGTCCCGTGCCGAGGCAGCCCAACCAGTCGTACAGCACCCGGACCGGGATGCCGGCCCGCGCACGGGCGCACAGCGCGTCGGCGAAGCGGCGGCCGACAGCATCGTTGCGGATAATGTAGTTCTCGAAGTCAATGCCATGCCGTGCCTTGGCGATGGCGTCGAGCCAGGCCGCGTAGTTCTCTGCTCCGTCCTGCAACAGCCGGACCGAGTTGCCTTCTATCGGCGGCACGCCTGCGACACGGGACAACAGTTGTTCGGCGATGATCCGCGCAAGCGGACGGCCGCTGTCCCGGGTCGCTTCATTCAGGTCGGGCCGGACACGGGCGCGCGGCGGACCGATGGCCCGGAACGCAGCCAGCGCGCGGTTGAAACGACCACGCCTCTGGGCGCGCAGGGTCATGAGGTCCTGGCCGTTATCTTTGAAGCTCGAGCTGAAAGTCGCGAGGCTGGCAACGCCGCTTACAACTCGGAACGGCAGCGGGAGGTCAATGCCGGCCCCATCGAGACCGGCATTGCCTGGGTGGCTACCTAACTGTCGTGGTGCCGACGTTGCCCTGGGGCAGAGGCGCGGGGTAAGCCATGTTGCCCGTGTCGGTCGGGCGGTTTGGGCCGGTGGTCGTGGTGGTGCCGATGTTGCCCTGGGGCAGCGGCGTCGGGTAGGCCATGTTGCCCGTGTCGGTCGGGCGGTTTGGGCCGGTAGTCGTGGAAGTGCCGACGTTGCCCTGAGGCACGGGCGTTGGGTAGGCCATGTTGCCCGTGTCGCCCGGCCCGCGCTGCGTGGTCTGCGCGACCACAGGCGAGACGAGTGCAAGGCTGAAGGCGGCGGCGCAAGCCATTGCTGAAAGCTTCATGGTATTCCTTTCGTGCAGGCGCGCATCAGGCGACGCCAGGCCGGTGCAACCGGCGGCATGGGTAAAGCACCAGATTGCGGCAATTTCCGCAATGCTTTTGACATTGCCGCCTGAATTGTGGGTATTGAAGCCGGCGCAACGGCGATGGTGGCCGGAGGCCAACGAGGGTTTGCACATCCTGGCAAGGCGTGCCGGAATGGAGACGCCACGGCCGGAGGGGTCTCGTGCCAGCAGCGTTCCACCTCGTTATGCCTGTTCATGGCCGCGTTCAGGACCCGCGCCGCCCGGGCGCTCGATGGGTGGGCAAAACCTCAGGAAGCGGCAAGTACGGCGCAGCGTCTTGAACGGCCTGTATTGGGGGGCGCTCGGCGTGCTCGCGTTCTCCATGTCGCTGCCGGCCACGCGGGTAGCGGTGCTGGGTGGGCTTGATCCGTTGTTCATTGGCGCCGGGCGCGCGGCGGTGGCCGGCTGCTTGGCGGTGCTGGTGCTTTGTGCAAGCTGGCAGGGATGGCCGCCCCGGCGTTTGATGGGACGGCTGCTGGCCGTCGTGCTCGGCGTCGTCATCGGTTTCCCGTTCCTCACCACCCTGGCGCTGGTGCGGGTGCCGGCGGCGCATGGGGTCGTGCTGACAGGGCTGCTGCCGGCGGCGACTGCGGTGATGGCGGTGCTGCGGGCGGGCGAGCGGCCGTCGCTGCGGTTCTGGCTGTCCGCCGCCGCCGGGCTGCTGGCCGTGCTGGCGTTCGCGTGGGTCCAGGGCGCCGGGGCGCTCGATCCAGCGGACCTTTTGCTGTTGGCGGCGGTGGCGCTGTGCGCGCTCGGCTACGCGGAGGGCGGCGTGCTGGCGCGTGAGCTGGGCGGCGTGCAGGTCATCAGCCTGGCGCTGGTGCTTGCGTTGCCGGTGACAGTGCCATTGGCGTTGTGGCGAGCTGATGCCGCGATGCTGGCGGCGGCGACGCCGGCGGCCTGGGCGGGGTTCGCCTACGTGTCGCTGGTCAGCATGTATCTGGGTTTTTTCGCCTGGTACCGCGGGCTCGCAGTGGGTGGGGTGGCTCGGGTGGGCCAATTGCAACTGGCGCAGCCGGTGCTGTCGCTGTTGTGGGCGGTGCTGTTGCTGGGCGAACCCGTGACCGGCGCGACGCTGGCGGCAGCTGGAGCAGTGCTGGCTTGCGTCGTGCTGACGCAGTCGGCGCGACCTGCGTCGCGTAATGACAGCCATCTCAGGGTAGATTCATCAGTATAGTATTCATGATACCATAATCAGTTTACATCCAGATAAGGGTTAAGCATACTTAATTTAAGATGTACCGCCGACAGCAAGGACCGTGTCGTTCGCGCTGGCGCCCGGCCAGGTTTGGGACATGGGTGCCCGGCCCGCGATCTCAACCAAGTGCAACGAGGCCGCCCAACGCTGCCCGGATTACATCTACGTCCACCGGAACCGCATTGAGCGCTTGTGGGGGCGGCTAAAGGAATGGCGAGCCGTGGCCACCCGCTATGAAAAGACAGCATGCTCCTTCCTGGGTGCCCTATACCTGATCGCAGCACAGGACTGGCTTAAGCCTGCAATTAGGGCAAAGATGTCCAGCTCTAACAGACGCTAGCCCGGACGCATCGGCAACAAGAGCTGCGAGCGGTCCGCCGTATGCAGCGGTTCACCAGCGATGGTGGTCATGCATGTGACGCGCCACGGGCCGGCATCGCCCACAATGTCCGTCAGCACTGGGTTCTTGTGTGCCGCTCAACCACGGTCCGGGCTCTCCGGGCGCAGCGGCGCAAGCGCGGCCTGGGCCGCTGCCTCCAGCAGGGTGCGGTTCGGTCGGACCCGTGCCAGGACGCGGATGCCGACAAGGACGCCCAGCAGCATCGCAGCCGACTTCCCAGCGGGTTGCCCGTCCCTAATGCTGCCGTCTGCCTGCCCGGCGGCGATGCACCGGAAAAAGAACGCCTCGATGACCGACAGCTCCCGCGCCACGATGGCCCGGACGGCTTCGTCGCGCGGGGCCAGCTCCAGCGCCGCATTGACCAGCATGCAGCCGCGTTGCTCCGGGTCACTCGCCGAGCGGTCGATGATCTCGCCGAAAAAGGCGTGCAAGGCCGCGAGCGGGGGCAGCACGGCCAGGCGCGCGATCCGGTCGTGGACGCTGGACGCCAGGTAGTTGTCGAGCGCCCGCAGGTAGAGCGAGCGCTTGTCGCCGAACGCATTGTAGAGGCTGGCGCCCGTGATCCGCATGGACGCCGCGAGATCACGGACGGATGTGGTCTCATACCCGTCCTTCCAAAAACAGGCGGTGGCGGCGTCCAGCACCGCCGCCTCGTCAAATTCGCGTGGACGTCCCATCAGGCAGCGGCGGCCGGGTAGTTGGAGGGATACAGGTTGCGCCGCCCGGCCTCGTCCTGCTCTTTGGAGAAAACGTGGTCCGTGCCGACCTTGCGGGCGCGGACCGCCGCCGGCCGGGCCTCAATGGAGGCAAACCAGCGGGCAATGTTGGGGAAGCGGGCCATCGGGTCCTCATCGCCCCAGAACACGAACTTGGCGCGGTCGATCCAGCCCCAGGCGGACATGTCGGCGATGGTGTATTCGTCGCCCACTATGAAGGCGCGGCCGGCTAGATGCTGGTCCAGGATGCCCCAATGGCGCTCGGCCTCACGGCGGTAGCGGTTGATGGCGTAGGGCAGCTTCTCGGGTGCGGCACGCTGGAAGTGCACGGCCTGGCCGGAATAAGGGCCGAGGCCGGTGCCGATGAACATGAGCCAGGACAGCAGCTCGCCCCGGTCCTTCGGGGCGCCCAGGAACCGCCCGGCCTTTTCGGCGAGGTAGAGCAGGATGGCGGTGGAGTCGAACACCCGGGTCTCTCCACCCACGCCCTCCGTGTCCACGATGGCCGGCAGCTTGCCGTTCGGGTTGACGGCGCGGAACGCCGGGGCGTGCTGCTCTCCCAGGTAGGTGTCCACCGGGACGACCTCGTACGGGATGCCGGTCTCCTCCAGCAGCAACGCGATCTTGGCAGGATTGGGGGTCGGGTGGAAATACAGGCGGATCATGGCAGGTCCTTTGCGATGCGCCCGGCCCAGGCCGGGACGGGGGTGGGGGCGGGATGGAGCGGGGCGCGCGGGCCGGGCTGGCCGCGAGGGCAACCCCGGCGGCGACGGCGGCGATGGCCACCCAGCCAAGCGGCGACGGCGCCTCGCCTAGCACCGCCACGGCAATCAGCGTCGCCATGACGGGGATCAGCGCGGTGATGGCCGCCGCGGCGACGGGACCCAGCAGGGCCACGGCGCGATTGAACGCATAGATCGCTAGGCCGCTCATCAGCGCACCTTGATAGAACGCCTGGAAGGCCAGCTCGCCAATTGAGACGTCCCGTAGCTGTGAGACGCCCGAGATGACGTAAAGCGGCAGGAACAGGGCCACCGACCAAAGACAGACCATGGCGGCCGCCTGCAACGGATCAAGCCCGCTGCGGCCGAGCCGGAGCGTGTAGATCGCCCAACCGGCGGCTGCGAGCACGAGGCAGGCCAGCCCGGCTGGGCCGGCAGTGCCCTCGGCCCCCGCGGCAATAAGGCCGGTCACGCCCAGCACGATCACGCCATAGCCAGCCAGCCGACGCGGCGCCGGCCGCTCGCCCGACAACGCCCAGGCCAGGCCGCCTGCGAACACCGGCATCAGCCCCGGCGTGACCGAGGACGCATCCGCCGCCGAGGTCAGGCGCAGCCCGGCGGCCACCAACAGCACGAACGGCGCGCCCCATAACAGCGAGAGCAGCAATCCCTCGCCCCATGCGGCACGCGACATGCGCCGGCCCTGCCACAGCAACGCGGGCGCAAGCACGACCGCCCCGCCGCCGAAGCGCAGCGCGACCACGTCCCACACGCGCAGATCACCGGTTACGACCAGCCGCGTCACCGCGAACCAACCGGAGAACACCAGCAACCCTACCGTCGCCCACGCCAAGCCGAGCGCGACCCGGCGCGGTTCGGCTAAGATTGGGGACGAGGGATGAGACATAGGGCGTAGGGCTCCCGGCGTTGACAAAGCAGTTTTGTAGATCGAGTGTTCTAGAATGGAGCTGTTTGCCGCACCTGGCAAGCGCAAGGATTCGGGACAAGGAACGCCCATGTCATTGCAAGACAAGCTGGACGCTCATCGCGCGCAGTCCGAGGCGAAGCGACCGCCAGAGATCGCAGCGGCAATGCACCGCGCCACGGCGGAGCTGGCCGCCTCGGGCCAGGCCGGCCGCGCCTTGAGGGTTGGCGACCGGGCGCCGGACTTCACCTTGCCGGGTCCAAACGGCAAGCCGGTACCCTCCGCCGCCTTGCTTGCGCACGGGCCGCTGGTCATCACGTTCTATCGCGGCGTGTGGTGCCCGTATTGCAACATGGAGCTGCAAGCCTTGCAGGAGGCGCTGCCTGACATCGAGGCAGCCGGCGCATCGCTGGTCGCGATCTCGCCGGAGAACGCCGCCAACAGCCGCAAATCGGTGCGGCAAAACGAGCTGTCGTTTCCGATTTTAAGCGACAAGGGCAACGAGGTCGCCGCCGCCTTTGGCCTGCGCTTCCGTTTGCCCGACGAGATCATCGCCATCTACAAGGGGTTCGGCAACGATCTGCCGCTGGTCAACGGCGAGGCGTCCTGGACGCTGCCGATGCCGGGCCGCTTCGTGATCGCGCGGGATGGGGTGATCGCCTATGCCGAGGTCAACCCCGACTACACCCGCCGCCCCGAGCCCAAAATCCTGCTGCCGGCTATCTGGGCATCCTTGGCCGCGGCTGCGTGAACATAGGTGACAATGCTGCTGGAGGAGGCCGGGATCGACTACCGGATCAGCCCCGTGGACATCAGCGCGGGCGACCAGTTCAAGCCGGACTTCCTGGCCTTCTCGCCCAGGCGCCATCGTGGCCCGGGCGGGCGCACCGTGGCCAGGCCACAGTCGCCCGTGCAGCTATAGGGTGGCAGGCGCCTCTTCCGGCGTGGCGCCGTCGCTTGGCGCGGCAGCCATTGCCAGTCGTGCGAGTTCTGGGAGGGAGCGTGCGCCTGTTTTGCGCATGATGGAGGCGCGGTGGTTTTCCACGGTGCGCTGGCTGAGGCCAAGGTCGGCGGCGATGTTCTTGCTGGGGTGGCCTGTGAGCACCAGCGCCATCACCTCGCGCTGCCGCTGCGTCAGGCCTGCCACGCTGCGCGCTGCCGCGGCGTGCCACGCAGCGCGTTCGGCAGCGTCGTGCGCCTGGCTGAGCGCGCGCTTGACGCCTGCGAGCAGGTCCGGCGCGCGGACCGGCTTTTCGATGAAGTCCAATGCCCCGGCCTTCATGGCGCCCACGGCGGTGGCGACGTCGCCGCTCCCGGTGATGACGATGGCCGGCAGCCGGCGCCCGGCCGCGTTGAGTCGCTGCAGCACCTCCAGCCCGTCCAGGCCGGGCATGGCCGCGTCCAGCAACAGGCAGTCCCCGCGGCCTGGGCGGTAGGCGGCCAGGAACGCCTCCCCGTCCGCGTGCTCCTCGACCTGGCAGCCGTCCTCCTCCAGCACGGAGCGCAGCGCCGCGCGGACGCCGCTGTCGTCGTCGACGACGAAGACCAGGGGCGCATCGGCGCGCGCGGGCGCGTCCGGGGAGGGCAGGGCCGGCGCGGGCGGCGAGGGGGGCAGCAGGCCCTGGATTATCCGCGCCAGCTCATCCGGCTTCACGGGCTTGCTGAGGTGCGTGAACCCTCCTTGCGCCACGTCGCGCACGGTGCCGACCTGGATGTCGCCCGTCAGGATGATGGCTGGGACGCCGGGCAGGGCCTCCCGGAGCCGGGCCGCCGCTTGCAGGCCGTTCATGCCACCGGGCAGGTTGTAGTCCGCCAGCACCAGGCCGGGCCGCACCTCGCCGCGCGCCACCATGCGCAGCGCCGCCGGGCCGTCGCGCGCCGCCGCGACCTGGTGGCCCTCGTCTTGCAGCAGCAGCGTCAGCAGGGAGCGCAGGTCCTGGTCGTCCTCGATGACCAGGATGCTGCCGGCGTCGGGGCCGCTCTGGGCCGCCCCGGGCGCGCCGCCCTCGCCGGGCCGCGGTCCTGGCGGCGGCGCGTCCGCGCTGCGCGCCGCCTCGATGCAGAACACCGAGCCGCGGCCCACCTGCGACCTGACGCCGACGCGATGGCCCAGCAGCGCGCCCAGCCGCTGCACGATGGACAGCCCCAGGCCCAAGCCGCGGCTGCGCTCGCGGGCCACGTTGTCGAGCTGGTGATACTCCTGGAACACCGCGTGCAGCTCGCGCTCCGGGATGCCAGCGCCTGTGTCCCACACCTCGATGCGCAGGCCGCCCCCCTGCCGGCGGCACCCCAGCACCACCCGGCCCGGCCCGTCGGTGTATTTCAGCGCGTTGGACAGCAGGTTGCGCAGCATCTGCCCCAGCAGGCGCGAGTCGGTGCGGATGGTGGCGCTGCAGGGCATGACGCGCAGCGACACCCCCTTCGCCTCCGCGTGCAGGGCGAACTCGTCCCGCAGCCGGTCGAGCAGGGCGCCCACGCGCACGTCCGACACCTCGACGGGCATCACCCCGGCCTCGATCTGGTTCAGGTCGAGCAGAGCGTCCAGCATCTCCGACATGGCGCCCAGCATCTCGTCCTGGCGTCGCACCAGCCCGGCCGCCTTGTCGCCCGCCACGGTGCGAGCCAGTAGCCCTCCCAGCAGCGCCAGGGTTTGCAGCGGCTGGCGCAGGTCGTGGCTGGCCGCGGCCAGGAAGCGGGACTTGGCGAGGTTGGCCGCCTCCGCCGCACCCTTGGCCTCCTCCAGCGCCACCGCCGCCTGCTTGCGGCGGGTGATGTCAGTGAAGGTGATGACCACGCCCTCGACCCCGTCGCCTTCCGTGCGATACGGCAGGATGCGGCGGCGGAACCAGGCGCCGCCGGGGACCTCCACCTCGCGCTCGACCGGCTGCAGGCTGTGCAGCACGCTGCGCGCGTCGTCCGGCAACTGCGCGTCGGCGGCCAGCGGGTGCAGGTCGGCCAGCGGCCGGCCGATGTCGCCGGGGATGACGTTGAACAGCGCCCGGGTGGCCGGCGTGAAGAAGCGGATGTTCAGCTCCCGGTCCAGGAACAGGGTCGCCACGTCAGTGCTGTACAGGATGTTCTGCAGGTCGTTCGCGGTGGTGCGCTGCCGCTCCAGGGTCTCCTGCAACTGGCTGTTCAGCGCCGTCAGCTCCTCGTTGAGCGATTGCAGCTCCTCCTTGGAGGTCAGCAGCTCCTCGTTGGTGGACTGGTACTCCTCGCTGACCGACAGCGCCTCCTCGTTGATGGCCCGCTGCTCCTCACCGGACGCCTCGAGCAGGCGCGCGCTGTCCTCCAGCTCGGCGCGCACGGCGTCCAGCTCGCGCTCCAGCTCGGCGGCACCGCGGGACGGCGCGGCAGGCCCCTGGCCCGGCAGGGCCGGCCTATCCACGAAGCACACCAGCAGCAGCGCCTCGCCCTCGTTCCGCAAGGGCTGCACGTCGATGTCGAACGGCACGGCCCGGCCGTCGCGCACCACTTGGCCGCCCGGCGCCGTGACGCGGGCGCCGTCCTGCGCGGCCTGGGCCAAGGCGGAGCGGAGCCGGGCCTGCAGGGCGCCGCGCGCCATCGCCAGCAGGTCCGGCGTGGCATGGCCCGGCGGCAGCCGCAGGTAGCGCTCGGTCGGCCCGAGCGAATACAGCCACTCGTGCTTGCTGTTGCACAGCACCGCCGCCGGGGCGTGCGCCTCCAGCACCGCCCGGCGGCACAGCTCCGCCAGCGCGGCCTGCCGAGACGGCGCCCCGCCGGCGCCCGGGGCGCGGTCGGCCCGCAGCCCGTCCGCCGCAACCGCGGCGAAGCGCAAGTCGCCCGGCCGCTTGCGGCCCACGTGCCGATACAGCCGCGCGGCCTTGTGGACCAGCTCGAACCGGCCCTCGGCCGCGCCAACCGTCTCGGCGCTGCCGAGCAGCAAGACGCCGCCCTCCCGCAGCGCAAAGTGGAACAGGGCGACGGCCTTGGCCTGCGCGTCCGGCCCCAAGTAGATCATCAGGTTGCGGCAGGACAGCAGGTCGATGCGCGAAAACGGCGGGTCGGCCAGCAGGTCCTGCACCGTGAACACCACCGCCTCGCGCAACTCCGGCCGCACCCGGTAGCCGTGGCCGTCCTCGGCGGAGAAGAACCGCGCCAGGCGCCCAGCCGACACGTCGGCGGCGATGTCCGGGGGATACAGCCCCTTGCGCGCCACGGCCACCGCGTCCGGGTCAACGTCGGACGCGAACACCTGCAGCTTGACGTCCTGCCCGCCGCCGCCCGCGGCCAGCGCCTCGCGCAGCACGATGAGCAGGGAATACGCCTCCTCGCCCGTGCTGCACCCGGCGACCCAAACCCGCAGCGGCTGGCCCGGCAGACGGTTGCGCAACAGCTCCGGGACCACCTGTTCCGCCAGTGCCTGGAACGCCGCCGGGTCACGGAAGAAGCGGGTGACGTGGATCAGCAGGTCCTTGGCGAGCAGGTCCAGCTCGCCCGGGTCGCTGCGCAGCAGCTCCAGATAGCCGCGGGGTCCCTTGCCGCCCGGCGCCATCAGCATTCGGCGCTCGATGCGCCGCTCCAGCGTGCCGCGCTTGTAGGGCGCGAAGTCGTGCTGCGCGCGCGCGCGCAGCAGCTCGATGACCGCCCCCACCAGGTCGGGCGGGTCGGCGTCCACAGGCCCCGCCGCCCGCGCCGGGGCAAGGGGCGCCGGCGCCCGCTGGCCGCCCAAGGCGTCCGCCAGGGCTTGGGGGATGCAGGCGGCCGGCAGCACGGCGTCCACCAGGCCCGTGGCGATGGCGCTGCGCGGCATGCCGTCGTGCTCGGCCTCGTCCGGGTCTTGCGCCAGCACCAGCCCGCCCGCCGCCTTGATCGCGCGCAGCCCCTCGCTGCCGTCGCCTCCCATGCCCGACAAGACGACGCAGGCAGCCCGCCGGCCATACTCCTTGGCCAGCGAGAACAGCAGCGCATCGAACGGCAGCCGCGCGCCCTGGCCGGCGGCGGACGCCTCAAGCCGCAGCGCGCTGCCCTGCACGGACAGGTAGAAGCCAGGCGGGATGACGAACAAACGACCCGGCTCGACCAGCATCCCGTCCGCCGCCTGCACCACCGCAAGCCCCGTCCGGTCCGCCAGCAACTCCACAAGCAAGCTCGGATGCGTGGGATCAAGGTGCTGGACCAGGATGAATGCCATCCCAGCCGGCGACCGCACCGCGCCCAGCAGCCTCATGCACGCCTCAAGGCCCCCAGCCGACGCGCCCAACGCCGCAACCGGAAAGACAATATCGTGGCTTGCCGGGACGGCTGTCGCTGCCGGAGGTCCGGTGAGATGCGGACGAATAGCCTTGGAACTGGCTGTGGCGTGAGGTGGAAGGATGTTCGACATACCAGCAGCGCTCCTGAAGGCATTGTCAGGTGAGGGGTGGATCAGACTGCCGAAATCTGCGTCGGATAACGACGTCTATCCTTTGCGCCCTTCGACTCCCGGCTGAGCTGATTGAGCACGCTGCGAAGCTCTGCCATCCGGAAACACTCTCGGCAGCGGCAATATCCGATCCGTTGCGAAACGGCCACCGCACCATGCCCAAAATATAAGATCACTTCGGCGCGCCGTTGTCACGGACCGTTCTTGCTGCAGAGAGGTCAATGTGGCTTGGAATGGCAGGGCAGGCATCCTTAGCTATGTCCACTTGGCGGTGCAGATGAATTGGCGACTGGCCAAAGCGACAATGGCCAAGGAAGCGCGACTCGCTGACTGTCCGGTTGCGAGACCTCCTTTGCGGCGTCAGTGATGTGGCGGTGGATTGGCCTACCGCAAACCGCCGGGCTGCAACCGCCACAGCCTCGCGAGCCACCGCACACGCCCCAAAACCAGGCATATGGGAACAAGCCGCCATACCTGCACGCAGAGGCCCTAAGACGCACCCCTTTCAGGGTGTTGGTTTTCCTGGCGTGAGCAGTCGTGCGGTTGCGACG